>JAZSLO010000057.1:0-4459 GCA_045535415.1 Eubacteriales bacterium | reverse complement strand
TGAATTATGATAATATTCAATCTTATTTACAGTATTTGAAAAGCAGAATACCGTTTCAACCTTTAATTTATATTCAGGCTTATCGTCTCTGTCTCTACCCTGTCTTTCGGTCTGGAAATATCTTGGTGTCGACAAAGCAAGTGTTCTCTCAGGCGAATCTTTCGTTTCATCTGCATTTTCTTCCTCGTCAGCATCCTCATTTTCCTCATCTGATTGATTTCCCGAAGAAATCGGCATATCGGAAAGGCTTATAAGTTCGTTTATATAATCGACAATACCCTCTTTATAAAGGTATTCTCTCTTTTCCTTTCCGCCCTCAGCTTTTTCATATTCAAGGCAAAGTTTGAGTCCTGAATTTACTATTGCCTGTTTTTTAAGTACTTCTTCAAAATATTCAAGCGGTATATTTATATCTGTAAACACATCAAGGTCAGGTTTCCATTCAACAACTGTTCCTGTTCTGCGCTTTACAGGTTCTTCCTTTACAAGTTCGCTTGTGGGAAGTCCTTTTGCAAATGATATTGAATACTTTCCCTGCTTTGTGTAACTTGTTACATTCATATACTCGGATGAGCACTGTGTTGCACACGCGCCAAGACCGTTAAGACCGAGAGAATATTCATATGCTTCTCCCTCGTCGTTATCGTATTTTCCGCCCGCATAAAGTTCGCAGTAAACAAGATCCCAGTTATATCTCTGTTCCTTTTCGTTCCAGTCAAGAGGAACACCTCGACCAAAGTCCTCAACTATTATTGATTTATCTTTCTTTACTGTTATGTTTATAACATTACCAAAGCCCTCTCTTGCCTCGTCAATTGAGTTTGAGAGGATTTCAAAGAAAGAATGCTCACATCCTTCAAGACCGTCAGATCCGAAAATAACCGCAGGTCTTTTTCTGACTTTATCAGGTCCTTTAAGAGATGATATACTTTGATTTCCGTATTCACTTGGTTTCTTTGGCATCAAAATGTTCTCCTATCATAGTTTTTTATTACATCCAGGATTTTACTTCTTTAAGTTCATTATAAAGTTTCACAAAACTTTCGTGTCTTGTTTTTTCGATTTTTCCCTCACCCAGCGCTTTTATGACATTACAACCGTCCTCGCAGGTATGAGAGCACTTTTTATATTTACAGTCAAGTGCAAACTTTGAAATATCGGGAAACGCATCTAGAAGGTTTTCCTTTTCAAGCATTTTGAAGGTTACAACATCTAGCATACTAAAGCCGGGTGTATCACCGATATATGTGTTTTTATCAATCTTAAAAAGAGTTGTTACTCTTGTTGTATGTTTTCCACGCTGAATCTTTTTACTTATTTCGCCTGTTTCAAGAGAAAGATTTGGAAACAGCGCATTTATAAGGCTTGATTTACCAACGCCCGAGGCTCCTGTAAAGAAAGTGATTTTGCCTTGCAATTTATTTCGTATAGTTTCAAGCGTCTTTTGATTATTTTCCAAAAGTCTCTCTTTCGTACTAATCGAGAGAGCGCAGAAATTTGCATTATTATAAACTCTGCAAAGTTTATTTGCATCTTTCAAATCATCTTTATTGAAAACAAGCAAAACCTCAATATTATTATTTTGTGCTACTGCGCATAGTTTATCTAAGATATACAAATCAGGCTCGGGATCTATTACTGCACTCACAACGCACAGCAAATCTACATTTGCCACCGCAGGTCTTATAAGACTGTTTTTTCGGTCACAAATTTCAGTTATGAAGCCTTTGCCGTCATTTTGCATTTCAATTACAACTCTGTCAGCACAAAGAGGTGTTATTTTCTCGTGTCTGAATGACCCTTTTGCTCTGCACTCAACGAAATTTCCGTCAGGGGTTTCAACAGTATAAAGTCCACCTGTGCTTTTTACAACAAGTCCTTCAAATGTCTTTTGTTCACTCACAAATTTTTCTCCGATTTAAGTTTCATTTTCTCTCATTCCGAGAAGCGCTTCAAGTCCCGTGTCATCCTCGGGGACATCATTCCAGGGGTTATGTTCTTCTCCCTCATTGCCGTTATCAGTATTATCTTCCACGGGTTTTGCGCCAAGGCTTACATAAATTGTAATACCCGCAGAATCAAGTTCGACTTCTTCGCCTGCCTCGACGCTTGCTCTTACAACCTTACCTTGCTCAACAGTATCGGAATAAACATATTCTGTATTTCCGAGCGGAAGTTCAGCCGCCTCAATAATTCTCTTTGCTTCATCTTGAGTTCTTCCAACAACGCTCGGCATTTCGACTGTCTGCTTTTCAGGGCCCGAACTTACTTTGAGTTCAACCTTTAAATCCTTTGTAATAACAATTACATCATTAGGTGCAGGCTTTGTCTCAATTACAAAGCCTTTTGGAACTGTTTCACTGTTTTCCTCAATAATTGTTATATTCTGCGGATTATAACTGTCAAGAAGCATCGAATTAAATTCATTCGTAAGATATCTTACTGCATTGTCCTGAAGCGTAAGTGTACAATCAGGCATTCTTGTTTCAACAGCGCCCATATTTACATAAAGCGTAAGTTCAACCTTTTCGTCCTTCTCAGGCTTTATTCTTGTAGCTCCGCCCTCGGGATCCTGATTTATAATTTCGCTCTGCTGTTTTGTTTCGTCTCTTACATAGTTGACTTTCAAAACAGAATAGCCTTTTTCTTCAAACTCTTTTGCAAGATTTTCATCATAGATTTTTCCTACAAAAGATTCTATTTTCATTTTTCGATCATCACTGTTATTTCCGTCAACTCCGAGAATTTTATCTATACTCGAAAGTCCGTCATCACCGGAAACGCCCTGATTTAAGAAAATATACAAAACGGAAACAAGAGCTACCGTAAAGAATGCCGCCGTAATTCCAAGAATTACAGGATACATAGGTCTTGTAGTTTCCTTTTTTGCTTCCTGATTTTCTTTTGATGTATTTTTAATCTTTCCGCCTGTTCCCTCGCTCTGTGCAAAAACAATAGAGGGATTTTTTACGAAATAATCAAGTGCCTTTACCATTGCCGCAGCGCTCGAAAATCTCGCATCGGGATCTTTATTCATTGCCTTTAAAATTATCTGTTCAAGACCAACGGGAACATTTGGATTTATCTCTCTTGGCGGTTTTGGTTCGTCAGACACCTGCATCATTGCAACCGCAACAGGACTTTCTGCCTCAAAAGGAAGTTTTCCCGTTACCATTTCATAAAGCATAACACCTGCCGAATATATATCGGTTTTAAAATCAACTTTTAAACCGCTTGCCTGTTCGGGACTTATATAATTTACAGTTCCGATAGCCTTATCCGTAATTGTAAGCGGCTCTGCTTTTGGAAGCTTTGCAATTCCAAAGTCTGTCACCATAACGTGACCATCCTTTAAAAGCATTATGTTCTGCGGTTTTACATCTCTATGCACAATTCCCTTTTCATGCGCAGCATTCAATCCTTTAAGAATCTGCTTTGTGTAGTGAACAGCTTCTTTCCAGCCAAGTGCTCCAACTTTATCAACGTAATCTTTGAGTGTTATTCCGTCAATAAATTCCATAACTATATATTTTAAGTTATCGGATATTACAACATCAAATATCTTAACGATATTCTCCGCCGAAATCATTGATACTGCCTTTGATTCGTTTATAAATCTCTTAACAGCACTCTCGTCTTTATTGAATTCGTCATTGAGTATTTTGATTGCAACGGGCTTGCCCTCGTTTTTCATATCCTTTGCTTTAAGGACATAAGCCATTCCGCCAATACCAAGAACGCTCTCAATTCTATACCGTCCGTCAAGGACTCTGTTTATAAGTTTATCAAATGAGTTATTCATTATTTAAGTCCCCTCCGAAATCAGTTTTCTTTCTTTACAACAACTACTGTTATATTATCGTGGCCGCCCTCATTATTTGCCATATCAACAAGTTTTTGAGCACATTCTTCCGGGCTTTTAAGACTTGTCACGATGCTCTTTACCGCATCATCTTCAACATATCCCGAAAGACCGTCAGAACAAATAACAAATCCGTCAATGAGGCTCGCATCAAGAAGGAACATATCGGGACTTATTTCTTCCTCAATCCCGACTGCCTTTATAATTATATTTCTGTTGGGATGCGTTTTCATTTCACTTGGGGTTATTCTACCTGCATCAACGAGCGTCTGCACATATGAATGGTCGTGTGTTAACTGATACATATCGTTATCTTTCAAAACATATATTCTGCTATCGCCAATGCTCAGGCAAAACGCCTCATTGCCTTTTATCAAAAGCGCGCACATAGTAGTTCCCATTCCCGAAAGTACAGGATTTTCTCTTGCTTTATTCAAAAGCTCTTTGTTTGCCCTGTCAAGTGCCGACGGGAGAATCTTTATAAAAGGCTGCGATGTGTTTTCAAGGCTTACTTTAACGCTTGACACGAAACTTTCAATTGCAAGGCTTGATGCAACACATCCACCGTTTACCCCACCCATTCCGTCACAAACAACG
>JAZSLO010000092.1:0-10728 GCA_045535415.1 Eubacteriales bacterium | reverse complement strand
AAATCCAAGAGAATTTACGGCTTTCACTTCATTTTCAATTTCTTTTGTATCTTTTAATGAATAGGTCAAGGCATTTGCTTTTTCAAAATCGCAGTCGATGCTTTTGCACAGTTTTTCATACTCAAAAAGCGCATCTTTATTTGCATCAAGATACATTTTCGCCTTTTCAATGCCGAAGTCTTTTATAAGTTTGTGGTAAACAAGTCCGTGTTGAAAGGTGATTTTCGCGGTTGTGTTGCCGCTTGTTCCGCCTGCGATTCTTCTCCCTTCAACAAGAATATAATTGACGCCCGATTCTTTCAAAAAATGTGCACACAAAACACCGCAAAGACCGCCGCCAATAATTAAAACATCACATTTTTTCTCGCCCTGCAATTTTTCAAATTCCTTTATTTTTACGCTATCTTTCCAAACCGATTTATTCATTTTTTTATCTCCATAACTTTTTTGTTTATTCTGCCCGATATTGCAAAAATAAAAACGCCGTATCACTTTATTTTGTGATACGGCGAAAATATTAAATTTCAAAAAAGTCATTGACCGCAAGACTTGCGGCAACCAAAATCTGTGACATCTGAATGCCTGATTCGACTTTTGGCTTTTTATTTATAAGCGTTGCATCGGAAATCTTATTTACGATACACTCAAGTAGTTTTTCAGGGTTATACGAAACCTTTCCGCAGAGAATAACTGCCTCTAAGTTGAAAAGATTATTTGCGCTTACAATTGCTGCCGATAAATACTGTGCCTGACGGTCTAAAACATGCTCGTCACCCCCGTCAACAACCTCTTTCCAGGATTTATACTTCGTGCCTTTCAGAATACACGGAATTGCCGCATATTTTTCAAGACAGCCTTTATTTCCGCACTCACACGCGATTCCGTTATAGTCTATCGTTGTGTGTCCAAGTTCTAAATTTCCTTTGAAAAGTGCGCCATCAAGCACAAGTCCCGAGCCGACTCCGTCGTCAACAAGAAGTGTCAGGAAGTTTTTGTATATGCCACCATTTCCAAAATGTTTTTGCGAAACCGCCGTTGCCTTTGATACATTTTCAAACACAATTTCAAGGTCGGTGTATTTTCGAAGATACTCGAAGATGTTTACATTGTGCCAGCTTGTAAAGTTTGGGGGATTTAAAATAAGCATTTTTTCGGCATCAACGGGACCCGGCACTGATACCGAGATTTTATATATATTTTTGTTCTCTGCCTTTGCTTTTGCGCTTATGTCTTTTATATTCTTTCCGATTTCCCTGAAAGTTTCATAGGGCGCACCTGTTTCAAAGGCATTTTCATAAAACACATTGCCTTTTACATCGCAAAGGCCTATAGAAGTGTTTTTTCTTGTAATGTTTATGCCGATAACATATATACAATCGTCGCAAATTTCGAGCATTACAGGTGCTCTGCCGACATTTCCCTTGTGCTTTGCGCCGCATTCACGAATAAATCCGTCTTTGATAAGCTCGTCCGTAATAATGCTCACCGCCGCTTTGGTAAGACCCGTCTGCCTTGCAAGACTTGCCCTTGACCTTTTACCCTGTCGCAAAAGCGACAGTATCATTTTTTGATTCTTTTTTCTCATGGAGCTTAAATTCGTCGCTTTTTCCATTTGTGTACCTCGTTTTAAATTTTGTGATGATTTTATTTAAAATCGTAAAGGTTACGAAAATTATCTTTTTCCTTTATAAACCTTGTCCATCTTTTGAGTACTGCTATACAAAGAAGTGTGCACACAAGTACTGTCAAAACCCAGCTTGTTATTACCCCGCTCCATGGCATTATTTCCGCCATTTTCGCAAAAATATACGATGCAAGTACGTTTCCAAGACTGGCGGTTGCATTTAAAATACCCGACACAGTTCCTATTCTGCCGTACTTTTCAAAACGCAGACTTGCAAATGACTGGCAAAAGGGACCACAACCGTGAACAACCATAATTGACACACAAAGGCACGCCAATATCCACATATAATGGATATTTCCAACAAAACAAACAATTAGAAGTGCGGGAAGGCTTATCGCATACAAAAGTATTTGCGCTTTTACCTCATTTTTAGTTATTTTTTTCTGCACAAAGCCGGAAATTAAGGTTCCGAGTGCCGAGAAAATAACAAGAATTGCGCTGAGTCTTGTGGCGATTGCCGCAGGAAGCGAGTCGTAGGATTCCATAAGCATAACAGGTGTCATCATTTTTATACCGTTATCAATCGCAACTCTCAAAAGACAAAGAACAAGGAAAACTACAAGTCCCGAGGACAGCATAAGCGGAAGCATAGGGTGTTTTGAAGTATCTGTATTCTTTGATTTATTGTCGGGAACAACATCCGCTTCAACCGTCTTTTTATGCACTATGGAATTGATAAGTGCATACAAAACCATCATTACAACAAGGCTTATTACGGAAACAAGAAAATTATGTTTCCAATGAGTTACGAATGAAGCAACCAGCATACTCAGACCAAGTCCTACACTTGTGGCAAAAAGCATCCAGAAAACCGCAGTTTTCCTTAGTTTCGGTGCGATACCTGTTGATACAATTTTAAAAATACCCGGCCACACACCAAACTGAATCATTGCGTTAAACGCCCACGCTAACATCATAACATAATAGTTCTGATTAAAGTAAATAACCGTATTTGAAACCGCAGCGCCGAAAAGTCCGATCATTATAAGTTTATATGGCGAATACTTATCAACGGCAAATCCGCCCACCACCTGAAAAAGTGCATATACAAGCCAGAATACTGCATTTATAAGTCCCGTCTGAGATTTTGTCATAAAACCTTGCTCAACTATAACAGCCATTGCCGACGAGAACATATTTTTTGTCATATACACAACCGCATACATCAAAAATAAAAATAAAAACAACAATAAGCTAAGTCGTGTATCCTCAATATACCTTTGCTTTTTCAAAACCTTACCCTGCCTTTTATTTTATCCTAAATATTCAAAAGCTGCGAAAAATCATATATATAGTGGTCGCAGATGCCCTTTATTTCGTCTGTATAATCCTTTGAGGACTCATCAAACACTCCGCACACTTTTACCCCTGCACTTTTTGCAGTTTTATCCGCATTGAAGTTGTCGTCAAGGAAAAGTATTTGGTCAACAGTTTTTCCGAGTTTTTGTGCGGCTTTTATATAAATGTTCGGGTCTGTTTTTGACATTTTAAAATCGTCGCAGGACCAGACATTATCAAAAAGGTCATAAATTCCAAGCCTTTTAAGGCAAACATCAAGAAGTCTGTGAGGACAGGCCGTGAGAACATTAAGACTTGCGCCATTTTCTTTTAGTTTTTGAAGAGTTGATATGACATTTTGTTTTGCAGGGATATTGTTTAAATATTCATTGTAAGAATAATCAATCAACATTTCTACAAGCTCGTCAGTTGTCTTTTGGACGCCCATTTTTCTGAAATATTCAGCAGTACCCTTATATCCGAGAGGCGTTACGATCTTTACGATATCGCTCCCGTACTTTATATTGTTTTCGTCAAGAATTCTGAGTACTGCACTAACAAATGCCGGCATGGAATTGACAAGTGTTCCGTCAAAATCAAATAAATATGTATTGTATTTCACGATTTTTCTTCTTTCTGGGGGTGGTTTTTGAAAGGTTTAAATACTTGTTGTGGGAAATTTTGGAAAAACTTATTTTTTGCTTATCGGTTCCCAAGCATCTGCAAAAGTCTTTATTTCATTATATATTTTTTTAATTTCATATTTATCGTCAGGGCACCACATAGAAATGATATTGTATTGATTTCCTTTGACTCCCTCAATATACACTGTATATCCGTCAAGGCCAAGTTGTTCATCCGGATGTTTTGATGGAATTTCCCAAAAGTTATTGTTTTGAAAAACTTCTACCACTTTTGTTACTTGTTCCTCTTTTAATATAAAAGTTTCATTGACAGTAAACTTTCCTTTACCCAAAAATTCATCATTATAAAACTTATTAACCATCTCGCCTGATCCGTCAGCAAATATTTTTATACCAAAATACTCTATACCTAGAAAACTATGGCTGTTGACTATGGAATACTCTTGAACAACATCTCTATCTTCAAACTCCAAATCACTAACCATTATTGATAAAATCTCGTTATACCATTTGTTAGTATAGTAGTCAAGTTTTTCACCCATTAATTCATTTGCCGGTAAAAGAGCTTTTGGACTTTTAGTGCTTTCTTTTTTAATTAGATTGCAAATCAATATAGTGCTTATTATCAAAAACACGGCACAAACAATCCATAATACCTTTTTGTGTTTCATTTTTCCTCTCCTTTCGGCAACTTTTGGTACAATCAGCGTCAGACTCGTGGAAAGTTTGGAGCTTAAAAATCATTTGTATGTATAATAATCATCGCTACATGGTTGAAAATCTTCACAAACATCAAATAATGTACGACTTCTTTTTTTTCGTTCTTTCATATCTTCGTATACAAAGAACAAGTCGGATTTGCATTTTGGTTCAAAATCATTGATACAAAAAATTTCATTATCAAGGTCACCCAATGGACAAAAATTTCCGTATTTACAAGTATAACACGAAAGTATTTCGTATTTGTCTTTTAAAATTTTTGAAAGTTTTATAAAAATACTTTCTGTGTTCCCTGTTAACTCAATTTTCTCTCCATCTATAAACAATGAAAACTTGTCATTCTCTGTATCTTCATCAAATTGCATTTCAACATTAAAAACTTTAATTTCATCAGGTGTTTTTAAACGCAAAGAAAAGTTTTGAGTTTTCAATATTTCCACATCTCCTTTCACCAATATTCGACATTCTTTATATTGCGAGATATAAGGTTTAGATGCAACTTGTTTTGTCGATATAATCTTCCAAATTTTCGCTATACGGGAAAGCCTTTCTAAATGAATCTATAATTTGTTTTTCCTCACTTAAAATCAATGTTGATGTACTATCAAAACACACGATTTCTAACTTTGCAAGCGGATGTTGAAGTGTCAGCGGATTTGCCCACAATTCTTTATTTTCGTCTGCATAAGGAAGTTGGTATTTTAAAACTTCAGACAATTGAATACTTTTATCAAAACATGACAATACTGCCCACACCCACTGAAAATCTTCTTGATTTACTATCTGTGTCAGCTCTTCTCCGGAAATCCAGATATATTCTTTATTTAAAAGTTCTTTGAAATTGTGATTGTCAGGATAGCATTCGCAATTTGTAATCAGCCAATTATAGTCTTTTTGTTTATTCCAAATTGAGTCAAAAACTTTCTTCAAATAAGTATAATATTTTTCGCCTTTTTCGTTAATTGCGCCGTATACCACACAATCACTTCCTTTCAACAATATTCGACATTCTTTATTGCTAATGAAAAGTTTGGAACAAAAGTTTATTGATTAGTTGCCAAGTATATGATACAATAATCACGGAAGCAATGTCTGTTGGCGTGTCGACTACACTTGGAGTAGCTGCCGCCCTTTCAACATTGTTTTCACCCGAGCGAGGTGCCATCGGCTTTCCAAGCATAGAAGCGGTTGCATTTACGACCTCGGTTTTTATTGACAACATCTGCAATCTATGATAATATACCATTGTTCTCAACATCTCCTTTCAGGAGCCGTGGAGCCGACACTTTCGGCATACTCTGTTGGGAATTTTTTATTTTAACAACTTGTCACATTCAAAAACGAAACAGAACTGTCCCTTATATTAAAATTATTTTGCACATTTAGCACAAGGAGAAAGGTCCGATATACTAGTGGCTCTATAACTGTTTTTACCACCACATTCGGGGTCCAAATGATATCTTTTTCCGGTGGGAGTTCTATAATAAACAACACTGTTCACCTGATTATCCACCTGGTTGTTTACCTGGTTGTTTACCTGGTTATTTTCCTGGTTATTCACATTATTATCTGCCTGGGTGTTTTCCTGGGTCTCCACCTTATTATTTACCTGGTTATCTGTTTGGCTATTTGCTGGCAAGTCATTATCATCAGTTTTGCTCTCGCTTTGTGAATCCTGAAAAAATGATACATTGAATTCTTTTGATACCACAACTGTTCCGAGAGATCCTTTAATATAAGGGCCTGTGAGATATTCTCCGTTTTCGCCTATAAAATGTTTGACATACTCACTTTGAACACTTGGTATTGGCATTAACACCTCCAGAGTGTAGTCACCGACAAGCTGATCACCACTTCTCGTGAAGCGCTCACTAACTGCCACGCCATCCTTAACATAGGCCTTACCCTGTGCAAGATACCCTCTTCCGCTCAAATTTAATGAAAGTTCTGTTTCACTGGGAAGGTTTGTTTGTATTACAAAAGACCCATCAGAATTTGTAGTAACATCAAAATCCGCGTTAATCATCACAGGATCCGGTAAGGGTTCAGGTGTCACTTCGTGTTCTTTAATTTCTTCTATGCGACTCTCTTCTTGTGGACTTTCTTCTACAAGATTTTCTTGATTTTCAAAAGACACTTCATTTGAGTCTGTAAATATGTCATCTATATTCCCTTGTGCGCAAGAGAATAAAAGTAAACTGAAACAAATAAGCAAAGTGATTGATAAGATTTTTTTCATATGCATTTCTCCTTTTCGATATCTTTCGACATCCCAAAGCTTAAAATTAACAAGCAATTTAATTTAAATATAATTATATCACACCAGACAAAAATTGTAAACACAAAAAAGGCAGGAAAACTATATGTTTCCTGCCTTTTTTGTGTTGATTTTATGCATCTTCGATTATTTTTCTTTAAAGCACCGTTTCGAATACATTTTTCCTAATTGCTGAACCGTAACCGCCGTTTGTGTAAAAAGTTCCACAAACTCATTTTCATTAGGTTCATTAGCTAAAACGAACAATTTGAAATCATTATAAAATTGATATCCCAATTCCATTGCTTTTTCAAGAACTTTATGACTTTCCTCGGAAAGTGATGACGAAATTATACCCTCAAACGCATCCTCCGGAGTTATTAAAACGGCAAATTCAAAAGTTCCGTTCACTCTGTCTTTATCAGTATTAACAGCCATCTCTATACTTTTCGCAAACAAATATCCCAAAATGCGCTCAAAAGTTTTCTCTACGTCCGGCTGAGGATTCTTTTTTAAAGCCTCAAGCATAATCAGTACATTTTCCTCAAATACGTTATAAACATCAATATTTTTTATGAGTTCTTGTGCGTCAATATCATTATCAATTATTCCGTGAAATTTGGCGCGGTTAACTATAGGTTCAAAAACGCTTTCCGGAAATTCAATGTCATCTAACGGTGAATATTCTTTTTCGGGAACATCTACTTTAAAACTATAACTGTCATCCAGACTAACCTTTATCTTTGATATCAGTCCGTCTTCATCAACTGTCATAAAAACAATAGATTCATACTTGTCTTTTTCTTCTGCAAGAACTATGCATTTTGTTCCCACCGGGTACTCATCACAATCATTGTTAACCGAAGTAATTGTCGCATAATATGACAAATACTTTTCTTCTCTGTTTTTATGAATGGTGTTTATTCGGTCTACAATTTCCTTAGCACCTGTATATTGAGTTTTCTTGGTATCTGTATAAAACACCGCATTTTCTGCAAGCGACGAAACCAGGCGATCCGGATCTCCTTCGACCAAGGTGTATCTCAAAAGACTCAAATTGTGTTCAAAATCTCTTACTAATCCTTCTTCATATTCGTAAATTGCAACATCTCCTGATATAATACATACACCACTTACAATTGCTCCTACTTCAATATTATCCCTCTGATCCTCAGGAACCTGCTCAAATGTGTGAACGAATTCAAGTTCACCATACATTGTATCAACTGCACATCGTATAAAGGTTTTATGCTTTTCACCGTTTGCTTTAAAGAAACCGTGATAAAGTTTTTTCACCGTCGCACAAAATGTCACATAGCAGTCAGATTCATAATCCATGCCTTGTTCATATACATCGGTGCTGTGATTGTGTAAAAAAGACAACGGAATCAATGAGCCCATTCCCACTGCCCACTTTTTGCCATTTTTATCTTCCGGCAATGTTTTTGCATATTCCTCTTCATCTTTATAATAGTTTATTTCCAACGGCATAGCAACGACCTGCATCTTGACTTTATCGCCTTTCATAAGGCTCGGCAGCACGTCCGCAGTTATTACTTCTACCGGCAAAAGACCGCCTTCCCCTCCACTATTGTTAAACATAATTGTGCGTTTTAATTTTGAACTGTCTTCGGGAGTAATATCAATACCCGAATGAACCAGCTCCCATACACACCTGTTTGAACAATGTGAATCAAATCCGGTTACACAGTTTTCACCATCTGTATTTTTTTCGATATTTACCCAAAATTCAGAATCTCCCATAGGAGTAAATAAATACGGAATTCCGTAATACCCAGTAATTGCTTTTCCTTCACCAGTAATAAACCTAATAAAGTTCATAGCCGACTCTTCATTATCAACCAAAAATTCAAGTCCGTAATTATCCATCATATTTGCCATAATTTACCTCCATATAACCGTTTTATTTTCAAATAAAGAAGGGCTTTTTCATCCCAACATCACCTTTTATATGAATTATACAACCTTTACTGTGTCATAAAACGGACTTTGAAATGATTAGCCGAGCTTTTTGTACATTTTATCACAAATACTTCCAAAAGTAAACGCAAAAACGGCAGGAAAACCATATGTTTCCTGCCGTTTTACTGTTTTTAATAGCACTCAACGAGTGTTACATTTCCTGAAATTTCAAATTTTCCCGAAGAAAGAGCTGGCATAAAGAAATAGTCGCCCATTTTGATATTTCTTTCATATCCGTCGCCCGTGAGTTTTCCCTCTCCCTCAGTTACGATATAAACTGCGTAGCTATCATCTACCGCCAAAGTTGTCTTTGCGTTATCAAGAGTTATTCTGTTTATAACAAAGCAGTCAGTAAGGCTCTTTCCTATAACCTCTTCTCTCTTGACACCGTTTTCATTTCCAAGAAGTGTAGGTGTTACCTTTGACTCGGGTGCTTTTCCGAAATCAAAGCAATCAAGTGCATTTTCTCTTGAAAGGCCAAGGTACATTTCCTTATCGTTAAGTTTATAATCACCGCACCAATGTTCAGGCTGGATTGTGAAATCGGAAGGCTCCTGAACTTCAAGGATAAGGCATCCAGCACCAATTGCGTGAACTGTCTTTGCGGGAACAAAGAACACATCATCTTTTTTGGGAACTGTGTATTCCATAAGTCTTTCCATTGAGTCCTTATCGGTTTCGCTATCGTCAACTGCCTTTTCAAAGACATCTCTGTCAACGCCGTCTTTAAAGCCAAAATAAATCTTCGCGTCAGGTCTTGTGCCGAGAATTATCCAGCTTTCTGTCTTTCCGTATTCGCTATTGAAATGTTTTCTTGAAAAGGGTTTATCGGGATGAGCCTGTGCAGGAAGTCTTATTGCGCTATCGAGAATTTTAACCAAAATTCTCATTTTGCCCTTACTTCCGCAAAGTTCCGTCGGGTACTTTTGAAGAAGTTCATCGAAAAACTCGCCTGAATCTTCTACAACAGAAACACCCTCTTTTTCGCATTTCTGCTCTTTATTTATTGCCACAACTCCCGAGGCAATCCATTCCTCAGGTTCAAAGCCGTCTTTTGAGTCATCACCGAAAAACTGTGAAAAGAGCTTTCCGCCGAGATACACTCTGCCAACTCTGTTACTTTTGAAAAATATAGGTGTATTTATCATTATTCTTCCTCCGAAAAAGGTGTATATTTTACAAGTTTCTGTGCGTCCTTTGATGTTTCAAAGCAGCCGTTTGCCACAAGTGCATAAAGTGCCGCACCCACTGCCGCTTCTTCAAGGTGATACGGAACATAAAGTTTTGCATTGAACTGTTCCTGCGCATTTCTTACAAGCGGCGGATTTTTACGAAGTCCGTTACCTGAGCCTACAAGTGAGTGTCTTTCAACATTCATTTTCTCATACATTTCATAAAGTTCGCCGACAATTCCGCAAAGAACTCCAACCGTCAAATCCTCGGGGTTAAAGTTTTCCTGGCTTATATTTTCGATGCTACCTCTTATGCTTGTATCAAATCTTGTACCTGCAAAGCGTGTATCGACTTTTAAAGTGGTCTTTTTTGCGTCAAGCACCATCTTATCCATCATTTTATAAACTTCGCCCTCTGTTACATCAGGCTTTATGTACTTTATAACATTTTTATAAAAATCTTTAAGATAAGAGAACGCTCTTCCACCGCAAAGTGCAGCTCCTACAATAAGATACTTTCCGTTAAAATACGGTCTTGTTTCTATGTTATCTGCCACTACCTTTTTATCGCTGATTACGGAAATCTGGCTTCCTGTTCCGACATTGACAAGAACTCCGTTTTCCTCGTCCGTCAAAGTCGAGAAAACGCTTGCCTGATTATCGCCGATTGCCACCGACACGGGAATATTTTTATAATTTCCTGCAATGACAAAGTCTTTTGCGACATTAAGCTTGAGTCCGTTTGTAAATGTACCCTTTTCAACATCAAAAAATCCAAAGCTTGCCGCATCGCTTTCGTGAACAAGCGGCTGCTTTAAGTCGCAGAGTGTCATTACAAAATAGTCGTGAATTGTGCAGAATGAAACTGCGTTTTCGGGAACAAGTCCGTTTTCTCTATTATAAAAATCCGTTACATTTCCGTAGCCCGAAAAACTGCCAAGATACTTTGCATAAATTATACCCTTATACTCCTAATTTCCTCTTTCA
>JAZSLO010000081.1:0-12724 GCA_045535415.1 Eubacteriales bacterium | reverse complement strand
TATCGATCAGTTTGAAGCAAGAGTATTTGGACAAAAGGTATATAACGATGTTGCCCCCATTATTGTAAACGGACGCACAATGCTTCCTGCAAGATTTGTTGCAGAAAGTCTTGGTGCAAAGGTCGAATGGGATAATGCACTGCGCAAGGTAACAATCACAAAAGATACAACAGTAATTGAAATTTATATTGATTCTGATATTGCTTATGTTAACGGTGTACAGCAAAAACTTGATTCACCTGCATTCATAAGAAATGACAGAACATATACACCTTTGAGATTTATCGTTGAAGCACTTGGTGAAAAGATTGAGTGGGACGATATACTCAGAAAGGTAACAATTACAAAGATTAGCAAATAATAAAAAACAGGTGGCAGGGCTTTTGCCCTGCCGCTTATTGCAATGTCACATTTTGGAGAATTATGTATTTTAACGAAGACGATTTTTTTGATTTTGATATAATAGAAACAAATGAGGAATATGTTCCCGAAGGCGAAAAGGAATGTTCGTGTTGTTTTACGGGCCACAGAAAATTATCCGCCCGTGAAAAAAAGGACGCACTTATAAAACTTCGCAGCACCATTTTGTATCTTGTGTCAAAGGGAGTTTATATTTTCAGAGCAGGAGGTGCTCTGGGGTTTGATACACTCTCGGCAAGTATGGTAATTGACTTAAAGCGTGAGCATAATGAAATCAAACTTGTGCTTGAACTTCCGTATGAGGCACAGCATGCAAAATGGAATGAAAAAGATAAGAGAATATTTGAATTTATAAAGGAGAATGCAGATTTTGTAAATGTTCACTCGCCTGTTCCCAAAAACAAGAATGAGGCAGTTGAGGCAATGTATAAGAGAAATAGAGCGCTTGTTGATAATTCATCATATTGTATTTGCTTTATGAATAAGAATTCGGGCGGAACAGCATATACAACTGCGTACGCAAAGAGGAAAGATCTTGAAATTATAAATCTTGCATTTGTTTAAAAAATAAAAGCCGTGTCGGGAACCGACACGGCTTTTTTGTTTGTTTTCAATCAATAATTTTCAAGAATGTCATATTCAATTTCGGGAATGTATTTGCAAAATTCTTTGAGTTCTTTTGTCAAATCTCCCTGCATTTCACTCATGTGGTGAATGTAAGGACCGTTTATGAGCTTTTCTTCAACTTTTGATAAATCCTTGAACTGCGCCCACATATATGTACCTGAGGTTTCGGGACCGGGAACAGTCTCAAATGTTCCGCCGAGAAGATAGTATTTGCCCTTTGCACCCTGGAATCTTGAAATTGTGTATGTGCCGTCTTTTGCATAGAAGCAGGGCTTGCCCGTGAAGATTTTCGCCTTGCAGTTTTCATGTTTTGCAGAATACGGGAACGGACCGCAGTGCCAGAGAAGTTCGGCGTTGCTGTTTTCGGGGTGTCTGCAAGTAAATTCACCAAAGAGAGCGCGTTTCTTTCCGCGCGATGCACTCGTCATAAGAACCTGAGTTATAACACCGTGAAGGTCAGTTTCGCAGGTTACAATGTAGCCCATATCCGAAAGAATACTCATTGCAAGACAGGGAAGAGCGCCGATTGCAAGGGGAAGTGCTGTCCAGCATTCGCTTGTTATTGCGTCAACACCAAAGTCTTCAAAAAGTTTCTTGTAAAGGAATACAAGACCTGTCATTTTTAAAAGAGTTTGTCTTTCAACAGTTGAAACATCGTAAATTTCAGAAATTTCGTCTGCAAGTTTTTCAATATCGGCATAGTTTTCAGCAAACACCTTGTCAAAATTGTCTTTTGCAACTGCAAGATTTATGTTCTGGAGATTGATTCCGAACTTTTCGGTAAGTTCAAGTTCGTTTGCCATAACGCTCTTGAAGGGATTCATTCTTGTTCCCATAAGACCGAGCTTTAAGTTTTTAAAGTTGTTAACCATCGTGGCAACTGAAAGGAAACTTTCAAAGCCGGCTTTGAATTTTTCGTCCTCAATTTTGCAGTTTTCAATGTAGGAAAATGGAACTGAAAGTCTTTGAAGCTGCTTTGAAATTGCAAAAAGACCGCACTGTGTGTCTGTAAATCTTGTGCCGTCGGGGGCAATGTGAACATCAAGCGGTCCCCAGAGAAGAGTGGGGAGATTCATCATTTTTGCAATTCTTCCTGCCGCTTCTTCGTTACCGAAGTTGCAGTTTACAATAAAGATTGCATTAACTTTTTCCTTTTCAAAATATTCCTTAACTTTTTCGCAGTCCTTTTCGTCATATAAAAGACCTTCTTCGTTGAGCCATTCAAGGTCACAGAAATCCGTTATTTCGTCACGGAAATTCTTGTCAAGGAATTGAATAACCATATCCTTGTTATCCTGAGCGTAGCTTGGCTGAAACATTCCTTTTCTGTTTTTTGCATCGGCAATGTTTCTTCTTATCGGAACAAGACCGATCTTTATTTTGTAATTTAACATTTTGCACCTCTTAAAGTGTGTATTTTTCTTAATTATAGGATATAAGGCGAGGCTCGTACAATGTAAAAAACACAAAGTTTGTTGTAAGTTTTAAAAAAAGTAACCCGCCGGCTTAGCCGGCGGCATTTTTATCAAAAGCATTTTTTCGGTGTTCCCTTTGAACCCTCGTCACATTTTCCGCATCTGTAACAAAGTTCATTCTTGCAAAGCCCCTCTTTTGAAAACTCAATTATGTTTTGGACAGTTGTCTGTGCAATGTTTTCAAGAGCCTCTTGTGTCAGGAATGCCTGATGGGAGGTCACAATAACATTTGGCATTGAAATAAGTCTTGCGAGTGTGTCATCATGAAGAATGTGTCCCGAATTGTCTTCAAAGAAAATATCTGATTCTTCCTCGTAAACATCAAGACACGCAGCGCCTATCTGCTTTGTTTTGATTCCCTCTAAAAGCGCTTCTGAGTCAATAAGTGCGCCTCTTGAAGTGTTGATGATGATAACACCCTTTTTTGTTTTTGCAATACTTTCGTCATTTAAAATATGCTTTGTAGATTTGTTTAAAGGACAGTGGAATGAAATAATGTCGCTCTTTTCAAAAACTTCGTCAAGAGATACATAATTTATGCTCTTGTCATCGGCAGGATACGGGTCATACGCTAAAATATTCATTCCAAAACCGCGGCATATGTCAATGAAAACTCTTCCGATTTTACCTGTACCGACAACACCTACAGTCTTTCCGTGTAAATCAAAGCCTGTAAGATTTGCAAGCGAAAAGTTGAAATCCTTTGATCTTATATAAGCCTTGTGAATTCGTCTTACCGATGTTAAGAGAAGTGCCATTGCGTGCTCTGCAACAGCATACGGCGAATAGGCGGGAACTCTGAAAACATGAATTTTGCCATACGCATATTTTATATCAACATTGTTGTATCCCGCACACCTGAGTGCTATCATTTTGACATTCAGAGAGCAAAGAATATCAATAACTTCTTTGTTTACCGTGTCATTCACAAAAACGCATACCCCGTCAAAGCCGTGTGAGAGTTCTGCTGTATCAGGAGTCAGCTTTGTTTCAAAGAATTTAAATTTAATCCCATGCATCTGCCCGTACTTTTCAAACGCTTCAATGTCATAGGGCTTTGTGTCAAAAAATGCAAAACGCATATTATCCTCCGCAATGTTTTGTTTTTTATATAGTTTTGTCAGAATAAGAGAATATATTCTTTTTCAAAATAAAAAGACGGCAAAACCGTCTTTTATATTTTTAATTTCAGTGATTTTTTCTGTTTGTCTTTGATTTGGGATTTACAAGGTCTCTCCAGTCAAGCGTTCCCTGGTCAAGAGCAAGGATAAGTGCCTCTGCCGTTGCAATATTTGTTGCGAAGGGAACATTGTATATGTCACAAAGACGCATAATGTTGTATTCTTCCTCACTGTAAGAGGGAGCTGCAACTGTATTTCTGAAATACAAAAGAAGGTCTATTTCGTTAAAAGCAATTCTTGAGGCAATCTGTTCAACACCGCCCTGAACACCGCTCATCACACATTCTATATTAAGACCTGTGGCATCAGAAATGTACTTGCCTGTGGCATCAGTTGCATATAGATTGTGTTTGCACAGTATTCCCTGATATGCTATACAGAATTCTGTCATAAGTTCTTTCTTGCTGTCCGATGCGATTATTGCAATTTCCATAATTGTTGCCTGTCCTTTCGTATATATAATAAACTTTAATAAGTAACTTTTGCGTCTTTGACACCCGTGTCAACATTTTCAAAGAGTGAAACTTTTCTGCCCTCACATCTTGACGCAATGTTTTCGATAGCGTGGTAAAACTGCTTTTTGCCACCCTTTACCTCGTGTGAAAGTTTTCCTGTTTCCTGGGCTCTTGACATAGCACTGTCAAATGGAATAACCCCTGCAAGCGAAAGCTTTGTCCTTGATATAATATCAAAAAGTCCTGCGTTAAGCCCGGTCTTTGCATCTTTTGCACGAAAACCGTTAACAATAAGTTTTATATCAAGACCGCCCGATGTTAAATTGTCTTTACCATATCCGCAAAGTTCGTTTAATGAAATTGCGGTTTTTTCTGCGGCTCTTATTGATGCTGCCGTGTGCTGCGATATTACAAGTGCTGTGTCACAATATAGTGCAAGGAACTTGTAAAGCTTGTCGGGACGAGCCGGCAAATCAAAGAATATGTATTCAAATCTTTCCGACAGGGTTTTTATTAAATCGCCCACAGCCTCTTTTGTAAACTTCTCTGCAACCTCGCCGATTTCGTATCTTTCGGGATAAAAGGCAGGAGCGCAGATAAAACTGAAGTTTTCACATCTCGGGTCTTTTACTATTGCATTGTCAATACTGCAGGTGCCTTTAAGCACATCGCAGATGTTGAAAAGCGTTGCATTTTCAAGACCCAGAACAATGTCAAGGCATCTTGACTCAAGGTCGCAGTCGACAGCGCAAACTTTGTGGCCGCGTCTGGCAAGACTCATCGCAAGATTTGCACTTATTGTGGTTTTGCCAACTCCTCCCTTATAGGAAGTCACCATAAAAATCCTGCTCAAAGTTTCACCTCCGCAAAAGACATAAAAATAATATTCTTGTCATTACATTATATCAAAAATGATTTTTGTTGTCAATTTCTTTAATGAATTTTTTGTATCAGTACTTTTAATAAATCTTTGGCCAAAATTTCGTCAAAATGACAAAAATTACTTAATTTTAAAATGTCGGCACATAAAATTTCTGATATTTTTTCTATATCTCTTGATTAAATTGCGTCTTATGTGATATATTACTATTAAAGATGTAAAACTTGGGAGGCTGCTATGATTATAACAAACGATATAAAATATATAGGGGTTGATGACCATAAAGTTGACCTTTTTGAAGGCCAATATAAAGTTCCCAATGGAATCTCATATAACTCCTATGCAATAATTGATGAGAAAATTGCAATAATGGATACGGTCGACGCTCAGTTTACACATCAGTGGCTTGACAATATCCAGAACACTCTTTGCGACAGAAAACCCGACTATCTCATAGTTCAGCATATGGAACCTGACCATTCGGCGAATATATTTAATTTTGCAAAGGCTTACCCGGATGCAAAAATTGTTTCATCGGCAAAGGCTTTTGTAATGATGAAAAACTTTTTTGGAACAGATTTTGCAGAAAAGCGCATTGTTGTGGGAGAGGGAGATACACTCAATCTTGGAAAACACACTCTCACATTTGTGTCGGCACCCATGGTGCATTGGCCCGAGGTAATTGTGACTTATGATTCGTATGATAAAGTTCTTTTCTCGGCAGACGGATTTGGAAAATTCGGTGCGCTTGATAAGGATGAGCCGTGGGTAGATGAGGCAAGAAGATATTTTATCGGTATTGTAGGAAAATATGGAACGCAAGTTCAGGCACTTTTGAAGAAAGCACAGAATCTTGATATTCAGGCAATTTGTCCGCTTCACGGACCGGTACTTTCGGAAAATCTCGGATACTATATCGGAAAATACGATACCTGGTCAAGCTATCAGCCTGAAGAGGATGGCATTGTAATTGCATACACCTCGGTTTACGGCAACACAAGGCGTGCAGTTTTGCGTTTTGCGGAAAATCTCAAGGCAAACGGATGCCCGAAGGTTGAAATTTATGACCTTGCAAGATGTGATATGTCAAAGGCGGTAGCGGATGCGTTCAGGTATTCTAAGCTCGTTCTTGCAACAACAACTTATAATGCGGAAATCTTCCCGTTTATGAGAGAGTTTATAAATCATTTAACAGAAAGAGGATTCAGCAACAGAACAGTTGCAATTATTGAAAACGGAAGCTGGGCGCCACTTGCTGCAAAAGTAATGAAAGAAATGCTCTCAAAGAGTAAGAATCTCACCTTTGCACAACCCGAAGTCAAGATTTTGTCAGCTTTGAATGAGGAGAGCACAAAACAGATTGACGAGCTTTCGGGAGAACTTTGCCGTGAATATCTTGCAAAGCAGGATGAAACTGCAAATAAAAATGACTTGACAGCTCTGTTTAATATTGGCTATGGACTTTATGTTATAACTTCAAATGACGGCAAAAAGGATAACGGACTTATTGTAAACACCGTAACTCAGGTTACAAATACACCCAATAGAATTGCAGTTACAATAAATAAGGAAAACTATTCACACCATGTAATAAAGCAGACTGGAATTATGAATATAAACTGCCTGTCGACAGACGCACCTTTCTCGGTGTTTGAAAAATTCGGTTTCCAGAGCGGAAGAAATGTTGATAAATTTGCAGACTGCGAGCCGCTTCGCTCTGATAACGGACTTGTGTTCCTGACAAGGTATATAAATTCCTTTATGTCTTTAAAGGTTGAAAATTATATTGACCTTGAAACTCACGGGATGTTTATATGCTCGGTAACTGAGGCGAGAGTTATAACGACAAACGAAACAATGACATACACCTACTATCAGAACTATGTAAAGCCAAAGCCCGAAACAGAGGGAAAGAAAGGCTATGTATGTAAGATTTGCGGATATGTTTATGAGGGCGAAACATTGCCTGACGATTATATCTGCCCTCTTTGTAAGCACGGTGCGGCTGACTTTGAAAAAATACAATAAAATGTAAAATAAAATTACTTTTGGAGGAAAGCACAATGAAAAAATATGTATGTGATGTATGCGGATGGGTATACGATGAAGAAAAGGGAGACGCTGATCTTGGAATTGCTCCCGGCACAAAATTTGAGGATCTTCCCGAAGATTTTGAATGTCCTCTCTGCTCTGTCGGCAAGGATATGTTCTCGGAAGAATAAATGTAATTTTGGGAAAGTTCCTGCAAAAAAGCAGGAACTTTCTTTTTTATATTTCGTCTTATAAAAAGACTGTTGATTTTTTTTGTTTGTTGTGATAGAATGTTAAAAAGATTTTTTATTTGGAGGTATTACAATGAAAAAGAGAATTTCGGCAATTATTGCTCTTGTACTTGTTTTTTGTATGTGCTTTTCTGTAATAAGCTTTGCAGGAAACGATATTTATATTGACCTTGGAGATTTGTTTTTGCCTGACGAAGATGGCGGAAACACAGGTGATGATTTAGGCAACGACGATAACAACAATAACGATAACAATAATAACAACAATAATAATGGTCCTTCAGGCAAGGACGAAGACTTCGTATATCCGGATGATAACAAGGATAATAAGGAAGAAGACAAGCAGGAAGAAAAGCCCACATATAACACAAGTTTTCCTGATGTCAAGGAAACAGACTGGTTCTATACATATGTAACTTCCCTTGCATCAAAAGGTATTATTCAGGGTAGAGACACAGGTGCTTTTGACCCACAGGCAGGCGTTACAAGGGCAGAATTTTTAAAGATGCTTGTTTTAAGTATGGATTATGATTTGTCAAGCGATATTGTCTTTGACGATGTAAGAACACACTGGTCATTCCAGTATGTGTCGGCGGCAGTAAAGAATGGAATTATATCGTATGACGAATATAACGGAAAACTCAATCCCGATGAAAAAATCTGGAGAGAAGAAGCGGCAAAACTTATTGTAAGAGCGGCTCAGATTGAAACAGGTTTGTATAAGAGCCCGTATTCCGATACAGAGGATGAAAACATAGTTGCTCTTTATGCAGCTTGTCTTATGCAGGGTGATGTTGATAAGAACCTTGGAATAAGATTCTTCAATCCCAAGTCCTCAATTACAAGAGCAGAAGTAAGTACTGTATTCACAAGACTTATCGAGTATAATGAAGATAAGGATGCATATGTTGAAAAGAAAATGGTTGAATACGGACTTGAACCTTTGGAACTTATTGAAAAGTAATTGAATAGTAAAAAACGCCGTGATTTTTCACGGCGTTTTTTTTAATATGTGTGTTTGACAAAAGCATCAGAATGTGGTATCTTGTATGTGAATTGTTTAGTGAAACCAAATTTTTTGAAAGTGGGTTTTTTACCGGGTGTTAAGAGAAATATATCTTGATAATGCGGCAACAACAAGAGTTGATAAAGAAATAGCTGACCTTGTTGTGAGTGCAATGTGTGAAAATTTCGGAAATCCCTCAAGTGTCCATGCAAAAGGACTTGAGGGCGAGCATATAATAAAAGAGGCCAAAAAAAGAGTTCTCGATTCTCTCGGATATTCGGGGAGAGATGCAAATGTTATATTTACTTCCTGCGGAACCGAAAGCAATAATATGGCGGCATTTTCTGCTTTCAATATTTTTTCAAAAAGACTTGATAATATTGTAATTTCCGATTCCGAGCATCCGTCTGTTGAAATGTGCGCCAAGTTCTTTGAGGAAAAGGGAATAAAGGTTCACAGAATAAAAACGCTTGGCGGAAAGATAGACCTTGATGACGCAAAAAGTAAAATGAATGATAAGACATTTTTTGTGTCGTGTATGCTTGTCAATAACGAAACGGGTGCAATTTTTGATGTCAAGGCACTTAAAAAACTAAAGGATAAAATTTGCCCAAAGGCATATTTTCATGTTGATGCGATTCAGGGGTTCTCACTTTTTTGCGATAAAATAAGAAGCATTGATGCGGATTTAATAAGCATTAGCGGACATAAAATATATGCGCCAAAAGGCATAGGTGCTCTTGTAGTTAAAAAAGGAATAAGGGTTTTGCCAATGATCTTTGGTGGCGGACAGCAAGACGGACTTCGCTCGGGAACTCAAAGCACACCGTTGATTTTGGGCTTTGGAAAAGCGTGTGAAAACGCAAGAGAGAATGTTAAAGAAAATTTTGAATATATTAAAGATATCAATAAACTTGCAAGAGAGAAACTTTCGGCTCTGGACTTTGTAAAAATAAATTCAGATGAAGATTTTGCACCTCACATTCTGAGTATAAGTGTAAATGGCATAAGAAGTGAAATTATGCTTCGATATCTTTCGGAAAAAGGGATTTATGTGTCGGCAGGTTCTGCCTGCTCGTCAAAGAGTGCCGATAACAGAGTGCTTTCCAATTTCGGACTTGATGACAAAACCTCGGACAGCACGCTTCGTGTAAGTTTTAGCAAATATAATACAAAAGAAGATGTAGATGCTCTTGTTTTGGAAATTCAAAATGCTTATAAAGAGCTTGTTCATAATAACTGAAAGGCAGGTCTTATTTTGACTGTAAGTAATTTAAAAGACCTTGTAAAAGACGAAAGTCTTGTTAAGGTGCTTGAAAAAAGTGCGAATATAGTAAATGAGTGCGAGGGTGCGTGTCCCGAAATGTCGGATACACTCATTACGGGTGTAACTCTTGACTCAAGAAAAGTCAAAGACGGATATGTTTTTGTAGCAATTAAGGGCTTCAAAACAGACGGACACGAATATATTGAAACCGCAATTCAAAACGGTGCTGTGGCAGTTGTGTGCGAGGACCTTGAAGTTTATAAGAAGGTTAAGGGAACTTATAAAAATGTTTGCTTTCTTGCGGTAAAGAGCGCAAGAAAGGCACTTGCACATATTTCAAAGGCTGTATATGAAAATGTCAGCGATAAACTTTGTATAGTCGGAATTACGGGCACAAAGGGTAAGACAAGTACCTCCTTTATGATAAGTGAAATTCTCAAAAAGCAAGGGCTTCGTGTTGGAATTATAGGAACAACGGGCGCTTATTTTGAGTCCTTTTATGAAGAACTTTCACATTCTACCCCCGAAAGCTGCGATTTGCACAGACTCTTTTTTGAAATGTATAAAAGGGGATGCACCCACATTGTAATGGAGGTTTCGTCTCAGGCAATACTAATGTCAAGAGTTGACGGAATAAGATTCAATACAGCGGTGTTTACAAATATAACTCCCGACCATATAGGTGAGGGCGAGCACTCAGATTTTGAAGACTATCTCTCATGTAAGGCAAAACTTTTTGAAATGTGCGATAATGCAGTTGTCAATCTTGACAGCGACAGGGCGGGATATATTCTTGATATTTGCGCGTCGGGAAAAGTCAATACAAAAACATATGCCTATGATAATGAAAAAGCAGACTTTTGCGCCAAGAATGAAAAGTTTTATATTGATGAAGGTATGAAAACAAAGTTCACTTTTGTTGATAATAAAATGGCAAAAGAGAGTGAAATTCTTGTCGGCGTTCCGGGTAAATTTTCAATCTTCAATGCACTTTGCGCTATAACGACTGCAAAAATGCTTGGAGTCGATGTTGAAATATCAAAAAATGCTCTTGAAAGTGTAAAGGTAATAGGAAGAATTGAGCCTTGCTATAACCAATACTGTAAAGCGCCCGTGATAATAGATTATGCACATAATGCGGTGAGCCTTATGAGCGTAATTTCCGCGATAAACGAGTATAATCCAAAGAGAATAATATGCGTTTTCGGTTGCGGCGGTAATAGGTCAAAACTTCGCAGATACGAAATGGGCGAGGTTAGCGGAAAGTATGCTGAGCTTTCGGTTATAACGGCAGATAATTCGAGATTTGAAGAACTTTCGGATATAATAGATGATATACTTGTAGGTATGAAAAAGACAGACGGTGAGTATGTCATAGTTGAGGATAGATATGAGGCTATACATTTTGCAATGAGAGAGGCAAAAGAGGGAGATGTAGTTCTTCTTGCAGGAAAGGGCCAGGAAACATACCTTGATGTTAAAGGTGTCAAAACTCATTTTGATGAGAGGGAAGTTGTGGCAGCGTTCAAGGGATAAAATAAGGCAGACCGAAAGGTCTGCCTTTTTAAATTTAGTTTTGTCAAGCTTTTTTGAAAAGCTTGCGGTTTCAAAAGGCAGAGCCTTTTGCCGCACTCCGCAGAGCGCGGAACACCCTTGCCTTACATGAGCGCAGGAAAGGGTGAATTTTTGCCTTTTGGCAAAAAGAGGGAAAACCCTCGCCGGGGGTTTTCCTTGTAAAGTATTGTGTTTCTTTTTTCGCCGTCGGCTTTTGCTCCGACGGCGTTCTCTCTGTACTTTTCTTGCACAAGAAAAGTACCAAAAGAGTGCCGCAAGGGGAGTACCCCTAGCGGTCTTACCCCCCTTTGGCGCTGGTGACTTTTTTACACAGAGCACCTTAATAAAGCGAAAAATTGTAACTGTCTGTGTGCTTGTGATAAAAAAGTCAAGGCGCTTTGCTGTAGAGAAAATCATATTTTCTCAAGAAAATTGAAGTTGTGTTTTAGAAAAAAGCAGACCGAAAGGTCTGCCTTTTAAATTTATTTTTTGTAATATTCTTCAAACAAGTCGTTTGGAGTACACTCCAAAATGTCGCAAATAGCCTTTAAGTTTTCAAATTTTATTGCACTTGTCTGATTTTCTAAAATCTTTTTAAAGTTTTGATAACTTAATCCTAACTGTATATAAAGCCAATACCGTGTTTTGCCCTTTTCTTTGAGTATCTCATCAATACGGAAATGCACATTTATCACTCCAAACATTATCTAATGTTTACATTATATTAAAGTTTATAAGTTGACAAATAGACACATACATTATATAATGCACACATTACATATGAAATATTGACTGCTAATGGCTAGAAAGTTTTGGAGAATACAATGATAATTGCTTTTTGTGGGCATTCGGATTACAGAGGAAATGCTGATGATGAAAACAAAATAATAAAAATATTGGAAAACAAAGCGCAAAACAACAAATGCCAAGTGTATCTTGGGCAGTATGGCGGATTTGATGGATTTGCTTTAAGTTGTGCAAAAAAGTTTAAGAAAAGTCATACAGACACAAAACTGATATTTGTAACCCCTTACATTTATCCAGAGTATAGAAAAACAAAAGATGAGTATACAAAGAAAGATTTTGATGAAATTGTTTATCCTGAACTTGAGAATGTACCTCCGAGATTTGCAATATTACATCGTAATAAATGGATAGTTAGCAAAGCCGATGTGTTAATATGCTATATTACCTATAAGTACGGCGGTGCGTATAAAATGTATAAGGAAGCAAAAAGAAAGAACAAAGAAATTTACAATATTTCTGGTGTTGATGTGCAAGAATGAAAAGCAGACCAAAAGGTCTTCCTTTTCTTTTTTTGTTTTGAATCATTCTGCGCCGTCAGGCTTTTGCTCCGACGGCGTTCTCTCTGTACTTTTCTTGCACAAGAAAAGTACCAAAAGAGTGCCGCAAGGGGAGTACCCCTAGCGGTCTTACCCCCTTTGGCGCTGGTGACTATTTTACACAGAGCACCTTAATGAAGCGAAAAATTGTAACTGTCTGTGTGCTTGTGATAAAAAAGTCAAGGCGCTTTGCTGAAAAGAACACTATACCTTTCTTGATGGCAAAAGCGAGGC
>JAZSLO010000142.1:0-6736 GCA_045535415.1 Eubacteriales bacterium | reverse complement strand
CAGATACACAACATCAAATGCTGTTCATCAGATAAGTAAACTTCCAGAAAACGAGTGGGACGAGTTTTTATCGTGGCTTTACGATTTTGAATATAAAAAACTTTCACTTCCCGTGCCGGATATAACGGTAAGTCTTGATGTTCCCGTTTCAACTTCATATAAACTTCTCGAAAAGAGAGCAGTTGAAGACGATAGAAAAAAAGACATTCACGAAAATGACAGAGAATATCTTGAAAAGTGCTATAAGGCATCGCTCTACACAAGAGAGAAGTGGGGCTGGGAAAGAATAGAGTGTTGTGATGACAATGGCGATATGAAATCCCGTGAGGATATACACGCACTTATTTATGAGAAAGTTATAAATTCAATGCCGGAGGGTATGAAAAAGTAATTTATGCTTGAATTTTTATTTGTCCGTGATGTTGATGAAAATTTTTTAAAGGATTATAATAAAAAACTTTGCGAATATGCACCCAGAAGCTGTGAGTATTCATACCCGAATCTTTTTTCGTGGCAGGATGTGTATGACACGAAAATCGCAAAGTGCAACGATTTTTATATAATTAAATTTTTCTGTGACGGTATGGATTCTTTTCTCGCACCGGTAGGAAAAGAGCCTGGTATGAAAGCCTTTTTTGAGGCTGTACTCGAATATGAAAAAAGTATAGGAGCAAAGCAGTTTTATCTTGGCGGCTTTGTTCCCGAAGAGTGCGAAAAAATAACAAAAGTTTGTAATAAATTAAATTTCCACGATGACCGTGGAAATTTTGACTATATTTATGAAACTTTGCCTCTCAAAACTTTTTCGGGCAAAAAACTTCACGCAAAGAGAAACCACTATAACAAATTTTTGTCACTTTATGGCGAAAAATTCACTTTTGAAAATATAAACAAGAAGAACGCAAACGAATGTCTTGAGTTTGCAAAAATGTGGGCAAATTTGCCTGAAAACAAAGAATATGAGGGCGTACAGGAAGAATTTTTGTGTGTTGAAAGTCTGCTCTCAAACTTTGAAACTCTTGATATTGTTGGCGGTGTTTTAAAAATTGACGGAAAAGTGTGCGGAATAACTATCGCAAGTGAAACCTTCGAAAATTCCGACACGATTTGTATCCATATAGAAAAAGGACTTTATGATATAAAGGGAGTTTATCCGTTTTTGTTCTCGTCGTTTTTGAAAAGTTTTGACGGTAAATATAAGTTCGTAAACCGTGAAGACGATGTTGATGACGAGGGACTTCGCAAATCAAAACTGTCGTATAACCCCTCATTTTTCGTCGAGAAAAAAGGCTGTCTTGTGGAAGTGGAAAAGCTATGAAATTAACAAGTTTTGCCGATAAAAAACAAATAATAGCTATGTGGCATGAGGCTTTTGGTGACACGGAGGATTTTATCCTTGAAATGACAGACTTTTTCAAGAAAAAAGGCGGCTTTTTCGGGATGACAGATGAAAATGACGCGCTTTTGTGTATGATGTTTTATCTTGATTTGCCTCTTTTCGACGGAAAAGAGTCTCAAAAAAGCGCATATATTTATGCTTGCGCTACAAAAGAAAACTGCCGTGGAAAAGGACTTTTTACAAAACTTTTTGATTTTGCAAAGAAAGAACTGCAAAAAGAGCAGTACCAATACATTTTTTGCGTTCCGCAGACTTTAAATCTCTTTGAATTTTATAAAAACCTTGGGTTTGATATTACTTTTTCAAAGGGTGTATATAACGGCAAAAATGACGGCAAAAGTGCAGAATTTGAAATAAAAAAGCAGGAAAATACAAAAGAAATTTATAAAATCTATAAAGAGAATTTCGGCTTTTCGGGAATGTACCCGAAAAAAGATTTTGACACCTTTGAAAAAACTTTTTTGGTGTCTGAATATAATTGCTATTCTTTTGATAATGGCATATGTTTTTATGACGGCAGGGACTTGTGCGAATTTGTTTGTAAGGAGAGCATTGATAAGCAAGATGCAGCAAACAATCTTGCAAGGTTTTTCAAAAAAGATTTAACCTGCCTTACATTCCCGAAAGGCGACGGAGATGTGCCGTTTGGGATGGCGACAAAAGTTGGAAAAAGTCAAAATAATATAAACGTATCAGCGTATGCGAGTATGCTGTTTGAATGATTTTAGGGAAGGAAGAGTAAAAATGATATATTTGTTTTTGGCAGACGGATTTGAAGAAATCGAGGCGCTGACGCCCGTTGATTATTTAAGACGAGCAGGAATCGGTGTTACAACAGTTGGTGTTACGGGTTCATTTGTTCACGGCGCAAGAAATATAACAGTAAAAGCGGATATTACAATTGATGAGGCAATATTTTCGGACGAAACAAAGATGCTTATTCTTCCGGGCGGACTTTATGGAACACAGAACCTTGAAAATAATGAAAAGGTTGTTTCAATGATAAAAAAAGCGGCAGAAAAGGGAATTTTCCTGTGTGCAATTTGTGCCGCACCCACAATTTTTGCGAAAATGGGACTTTTGCAGGGCAAAAAGTGCGTGTGCTACCCTGATATGCAGGAAATTCTTACTCAGAACGGCGGTATAGTTTGTGATGCGCCTGTTGTGAGAGATGGAAACTTTATAACATCAAGAGCCGCAGGCTCGGCAGAACAGTTTGCCTTTGCACTTATTGAGGCGCTTTCAACAAAGGAAAACGCCGAAAAAGTAAGACAAAGCATTGTTGCAAGATAAAAGTATGACAAGTGTGGATTTAAGAGATAAAAAGACAAAATTAAGACGCGAGAGTCTTGATATAAGAAACGCAATCAGTCTTGACGCAAGGGCAGATTATTCAAAGAAAATCTGCGAAAATATCCTGTCAAGTTTTGCGTATAAATTTTCGGAGAACATTTTAATGTTTTACCCGATAAAATCCGAACCTGATATTCTGAAAGTTTTTGAAAAGGCGATAAAAGACGGAAAAAGTGTGTATTTTCCGAAGACTTTTGAAAAAGGCAGAATGGAGTTTTACAAGGTTGAAAGTTTAAGCGATCTTTATGACGGCAAAATGTCACTTAAAGAGCCGAGAGACGATGGCGAAAAGTTTGATAAAGATGATAAAACCCTTTGTCTTGTGCCGGGCGTGTGCTTTGATAAAAGGGGATACCGCATTGGCTACGGAAAAGGGTTCTACGACAGATTTATAAAAAAGAATGAAATAATTTATGCAGGCGTCTGCTTTGATGAACTTTTGAAAGATGAAATAATTTTTGACAAAAGACACGATAAAAAGGCAGATATGATTTTCACACAAGAGAGGGTGTATGTAGTTGGCGAGAAAAAAGAATAAATTTGATAAAATTGAAGTTAATGAAAATTACATACCCGACGAGCAGGAAAAAGCCTCTGAAAATGAGCAGGACGAAATTTTTGAAGATTTTTCAAAAATGAATGAGCCGTTGCCTCAGAGCAGAGTGGTTTCAAGAAAGTTTTCTTTCAAGAAAGCGCAAAAAAGCCAAGATGGCGGAGAATCTGCAAAGATTTCTCTTCCACTCCCCAAAATCCACGCAAACATTCTTGTGGTTTGTGTTATGGTTTTATCGCTTTTGTCGGCGCTTATTTTTGAAAGCTCTTTCACATCGTATTTCAAAGGCGCATCGCTTTATGTGGTTTTCACGCTTTCAAGTGTTGTGATTTATTTTGTTCCGGCTATTATTTTCTGCTTTGTAAAAAAGCAAAGACCAAAAAGTGTGTATGTAAATTCATTTAATGCGGGCACTTTGCCTATAATTGTAACAAGCTTCTTTTTGCTGATGCTTTTGACGGCGCTTGAAAAATACTATATTTCATACAGTTTTTCATACAGACCCGAAACGGTCACCCTTGGTAATTCCGTCTTTAAAATTCTGCTTGTAAGTGCAATTTTACCTGCAATTTTCGAGGAATTCCTCGTTCACGGAGTTCTTTTGTCCGAGTATTCACGCTTTGGCGGAGGGATTTGCGGAATTGCAATAAGCGGATTTGTGTTTGCTCTTTTGCACTTTGATTTGCAACTGTTTCCTGTTTATTTTACCGCAGGAATTATTCTGGGATTTGTCGTTCATATTACAGGCAGCGTTTTCTCTGCAATGATACTCCATTTTCTAAATAACTTTATATCGGTATTCCTCGCTGATGGTATGACCTTTATCGCAAGTGAGAGAATAGGCGGAACATTCCTTATGATTGTTCTTTCGATATTCTGCTTTGTTCTTTTGATAATGCTGTTGCAGATGCTTGAAAAAATGTGCAAAAACAAGGCAGTAATGTTTGCAAAGAGCGAAGATGGAGAAGTTCAGGATAAAGAAATTCACTTTTTCAAAAAAGGCACGCCTTCGGGCAAAGCATTTTTCAAAATACTCTTTTCACCTCTTATGCTCTTGTCTTTAGTGATTTTTGTTTTGTCTGTTGTAAATTTTTAGAAAAGCCTTGAAATTTGGAAAAATTGTGTTATAATAATACCAACCGCATAATATATCAGGGGTGCTGTCGGACGAAAAGTGCGACGGCTGAGATGAATTGTAAATTCAAACCCTTTAAACCTGTTCGGATAATACCGGCGTAGGGAGATTTTGGCATTTTGTGTTTACAAAAGCTTACCGCACCGATATTGAGTGCGGTAATTTTTATTTAAAGGAGTTCTTCTCATGAACACAAAAACCAAAACTTTATCTGAATGTGCAATACTTATTGCACTGTCCACCGTTTTGAGCTTTGTCAAAATCTGGAATATGCCCTGGGGCGGCAGCATTACGCTTTTAAGTATGCTGCCTGTGGCGATAATTTCAGTAAAGCACGGCATAAAAACAGGACTTTTTTCATCATTCTTGTACGCATGTATTCAGCTTGTTCTGGGCATCACTCTTGACGGGCTTTTTGGCTGGGGACTTTCGGCAGGAATGCTCTTTGCCTGCATAAGCCTCGACTACATACTTGCATTTTCAGTAATAGGCTTGTCAGGGATTTTTGCTAAAAAAGGAATTTTTGGAATTGTTTGCGGTATAACACTTTGTACTTTCTTAAGATTTGTCTGCCATTATTTTTCCGGTGTTTACATCTTTGCGTCTGTCGGAAAGCTTTGGGAGGGGTTTGAAACGACAAATCCTTATATTTACAGCCTTGGATATAATATGGCGTATATGCTTCCCGAAATAGTGCTTACGGTTGTCGGCGGAATAATAGTTGTAAAGGCGATGAAGTCGAGAAATATACTGTAAAATAGTATTATGAATAATTTGTAAATTTTGTGGCGGAAAACGGCGATGCTGTTTTCCGCTTATTTTGTAGATAATTGCCAAATTGTGTCTATTAGTTGTGTTTTTTGACCAATTTTACCAAAATTTTGGAGTAAATTTTCTGAACTATTGTGATTTATTTGAAAAAATGTATTGACAAAATTAATTTTTTGTATATAATTAGTATTGTGATTATATTTGCATAATTATGCGTATATGCAAATATGCGAATATATTTAAAGGTGCAAAAGATGTTTGAAACTTGCGTAAGCGGCGGCAAAAACGACGGAAATAATGACAGAGAAGAGTGCATAATATGTGCGGTAAAGAACAACGATGCTTTTGCATTTGTTGAGCTTCTCGGCATTTATTCAAAGACAATTTCACACATTGCAAACACTTTTTCTTTGCCCCTTGGAGAACTTGACGATTTGTGTCAGGAAGGCAGAATTGCGCTTTATAAGGCGGCGCAGAGCTATGACGGAAATTCTTCAAAATTTTCTACATATGCGGCCGTATGCATAAGAAATGCTATGACCAACTGGGCGAAAAAGTATGGTAAAAGTGCTTTTTCCGGTGCAAAATCCGAGTCTGACGAAAATCTTGAACAAAAAGATTTTGGCGAGGATGTTGAAAGTAAGGTTATAGCCGACAATCTTTTGCATACTATTTTGGAAAGCGACTATGCTCATCTTTCAAAGACAGAAAGATATGTTCTTGAAAAGAAAATTTCGGGATGTAGCACAGAAGAAATTGCAAAAGACACGGGCAAGAGCACAAAATCTGTTGAAAACACGCTTTTCAGAGCAAGAAAAAAGATTAGGCAATATCTTGAAAAGTGAATTATATGTCCTTTGCGATGACGCATAAAATTCAAGGCAGGTCACTCCTGCCGGGGACGAAAAATTTTTAAAACTCAAAGTGAGGAAAGAACATGTACGAGAACAAGACATTGGTCTGCAAGGATTGCGGAGAAGAATTTATCTTTACTGCAGGCGAGCAGGAATTCTACGCTGAAAAGGGATTCCAGAACGAGCCTCAGAGATGCAAGGCATGCCGCGACAAGAGAAAGAACGCTGCAAAGCCCCAGAGAGAATACTTCACCACAACATGTGCAAACTGCGGCAAGGAAGCAAAAGTTCCTTTCCAGCCCACAAGCGACAGACCTGTTTATTGCAGTGATTGCTTTGCTGCAATGAAAGAAGAACAGCAGCAGTAATAACATAGTTACAAATTAGCTACATGGGTTAAACCTTGTCTCATATTTTCTTTCCGCAAAAGGAAATTGAACTTATGACGGTCGAGTCTTATCCGCGTGAGTTTGATTGTTATGTTAATTATTAAGATGTTCTTATAATTTTCAAGAAAACGGCTTTGGCCGTTTTTTTGTTTTGTATACAAATGTTATTTTTGAAGAAAATAAAATAAAACCCAAAAGGAGATTTGTATGCAAAAGGATAACGAAAATACAAAAGAAAAAAATGCGGATAATGATGAAAACGGGAGGGACAGTCAGGAAAAA
>JAZSLO010000121.1:0-4108 GCA_045535415.1 Eubacteriales bacterium | reverse complement strand
CTACTTTCAGCAGTCTCTTTTAACATTTTTGACTTTATAGGATAAAAAGATACACTGAAATTAGATATCTTCCTTAACCTTTGCAGCCTTACCTACTCTATCTCTGAGATAGAAGAGCTTCGCACGTCTAACTTTACCCTTTCTGATTACCTCAACCTTTGCAACGTTAGGTGAGTGGATAGGGAATGTCTTTTCAACGCCGCAGCCGTATGCTACACGTCTTACTGTGAAGGTTTCGGAAATTCCGCCGTTACGCTTTGCGATAACTGTTCCTTCAAAAAGCTGAATTCTTTCTCTCTGACCTTCCTTGATTCTGTTGTGAACTCTGATTGTATCACCAACATTGAATGCAGGGATTTCAGACTTGAGCTGTTCATTTGTAAAAGCCTCGATGACAATATTCTTGCTCATTGGGTTTCCTCCTTAATTCCTTGACATTCTTGCGCAGCTTGTCCGCAGAGGAATGTCCGTTTTTATTTGTGCGGAAAAAATCTCCGCAACACAACAAATGGATTATATCACACTTTTTCCCTCATTTCAAGGGTTTATGAAATTTTATTGTTACAAAAGTGTAAATTTAATCACTTGATAAAATTGCCCTTTGCTTTAAGGAATGCGGTTATAAATTCATCTATTTCCCCGTCCATAACGGCAGAAATATTTCCGTCCTCCCAGCCTGTTCTTGTATCCTTTACAAGTGTATACGGCATGAACACATAAGAGCGAATCTGTGATCCCCACTCGATATTGAGTTTTTCACCCTTTATATCTTCAATCTTATCAAGTTTTTCTCTCTGCTTTATTTCCATAAGTTTAGACTTGAGCATTTTCATACAGGTTTCTCTGTTCTGAAGCTGGCTTCTTTCTGTCTGACAGCCGACAACAATACCTGTGGGCTTATGTGTTATTCTTACCGCAGAGTCGGTTTTATTGACATGCTGTCCGCCCGCACCGCTTGCTCTATGTGTTTCCATTTCGATATCTTCATCTCGGATTTCAATATCAATATCGTCATTGAATTCGGGCATTACTTCAACAGACGCAAACGATGTATGTCTTCTTCCCGACGAGTCAAAGGGTGACACACGAACAAGTCTGTGAACGCCAACTTCGCTTCTTAAATATCCATAAGCAAAGTCACCTGAAATAAGGATTGTAGCACTCTTGAGTCCTGCTTCATCGCCGTCAAGATAATCAAGAAGTTTAACCTTGAATCCTCTCTTTTCTGCCCAGTGGTTATACATTCTGTAAAGCATTTCTGCCCAGTCCTGAGCCTCAGTTCCGCCAGCGCCCGGATGTATTGACAAAATAGCATTATTCTTATCAAATTCGCCCGACAAAAGTGCTCTTATTCTCTGTGCGTCATAGCTTTTTGAAAGTCTTGAAAGTTCACTTAAAATTTCCTCTGTAAAGCTTTCATCGTCTTCTTCAATTGCCATTTCAATCATTTCAAAAAGTGCGTCTGTTCCTTCTTCAAGGTCATTGAAGCCTGATGTTACATCCTTTGCACTTTTGAGTTCTGTCATAATATTCTGAGTATCAGACCTTTCCCAGAAACCCTCACTGCAAGTAAGCTGCTCAAGTTCAGCCGCTCTCTTTGAAAGATTCTCTACATCAAGAGCCTCTTTAAGTTCGGGGAGTTCTGCTTTAAGTCCATTTAATGTTTGTTTTGCTTCTTCAAGTTGTACTATCATATTTTTCTCCAAAAGTTTTATTTTCCAACGCAAAAATGCGAGAATATACTGTTTATTATTTCTTCGGAAACCTGTCTTCCGTCACATTCTAAAAGTTGTGAAAGTGCATTTTCCATATCAAGACAAGCCATATCGGGCGTCAGCGTTTGGAGTGCGTCCAGGGCAAAATCAAGGCTTTGAATTGCGCTCTTTAATGCTGCATTTTGTCTTGCGTTTGTTATAATTGCTTTTTCATCTATAAGTGTTGAATCAGGGAAGATTTTTTCAACACATTCCTGAATTTGCTCTTTACCCTTTCCCTCTTTTGCACTTATAGTCACTATTTTATCGAAACCAAGATTTTCAAAATACTCTTTATGAATTTTATAATCAGAGGCATCGCACTTATTTAAAACAATTATACATCTCTGCTTTACATTTTCAAGGTTTATTACATCAAGTATATTTGAAAGACTATCAAAATCCGTATCCGTAACATCAAAAACCGCAAAGACAACATCACTATCTTTTGCCTCATTAAGCGCCATTTCAATACCGATTTTTTCAACCGTATCATCTGATTTTCTGATACCGGCGGTATCGGAAAGTCTTATCATTACATTTCCTATACTTATTTTTTCGGAAATTATATCTCTTGTTGTCCCTGCAATATCTGTTACAATTGCTCTGTCAAAACCAAGAAGCATATTAAGTAGTGAGGATTTACCGACATTTGTCTTTCCGATAATTGCTGCCCTTACACCCTCATTTATTGCAACACCGCTTGAATAAGTTGACGAAAGTTTATCAATTTCTTCCTTGAGATTATTTATTCTTTCAATCATTTCAGTATTGGTTACATTTCTCATATCCTCATCGGGATAGTCGATATAAGCGTATACAGATGCCAAAAGATATGTAATCTCATCGCCGAGTTCTTTGATTTTAGCAGAAATTCTTCCGTCAAGATTATTCGAGGAAAGTTTTAATGATGCTTTACTTTGTGCATCAATGAGCTGTCCTACCGCCTCTGCCTGTGAAAGCGAGAGCTTGCCATTTACAAAAGCTCTTTTTGTAAATTCACCGGGGCCTGCCATTTGTGCTCCCGCACAGATAAGTGCCTCAAGCACAAGGCTTTGTGCCACAACACTTCCGTGACAAGATATTTCAACCGTGTTTTCGCCCGTAAAAGAGCGTGGTGCGTAAAAGCAGGTGCAAAGTCCCGAGTCGATTTTTGTGCCGTCAGGAGAAAAAATTGTACCGTAAACGCTGACATTCGCACTCACTTCACAAAGGTTTTTATAACCCGCAGGCTTAAACACTTTTGATGCAATTTCTATTGCATCATCGCCCGACATTCTTATCACCGCAATCCCCGCTTTTCCGGGTGCAGTTGCAATTGCCGCGCATGACTGCATACTTTTCTCTCCTTTCAAAAAATTTAATTTAAATTATACATCAGCAAGGTCTATATAATCTGCGCCGTACTTTGATATATATTCCTTTCTTGATGCAAGGTCATCACCAAGCAGGGTATTAAACATTACCATTGTTTCTATTTCATCTGCAGGGTTAACTCTTATAAGTCTTCTTGATGCGGGGTTCATTGTTGTCTTATTCATCATCTTGGCCTCGTTTTCACCAAGCCCCTTTGATCTTTGAATTGTATATTTTTCGTTTCCAAGTTCAGATAAAATCTGTGCTTTTTCTGCTTCATTATACGCAAACTGGATACCCGATTTTGATGTTATTTCATAAAGCGGCGATTCTGCGATATAAACTTTTCCAAGTTTTATAAGAGTCGGCAAAAGTCTGTAAAATACTGTCAAAATAAGTGTTCTTATATGGTATCCGTCTTCGTCCGCATCTGTACATATAATAATCTTATTCCACTTTAAAGAATCAATATCAAAGTCACCGAGTTTTCCTGCTTTACTCTTACCCATTTCAACACCGCAGCCGATAACTTTCAAAAGGTCGACTACAATATCGCTCTTGAATATTTTATCATAGCTTGATTTGAGGCAGTTAAAAGTTTTACCTCTTACGGGCATAATTGCCTGAAAATCAGGGTCGCGTGCAAGCATACAGGACGATTTTGCCGAATCACCCTCAACTATAAAGAGTTCACGCTTTGATGCATCCTTACTTCTGCAATCCGAAAACTTTTCAACTCTGTTTACAATATCAATTTTTGCAGAGAGTTTTTTCTTTATATTCACTCTTGTGCTTTCAGCGTTTTCTCTGCTTCTCTTATTTACAAGCACCTGAAAAGCACACTTTTCCGCTTCTTTTGGGTTTTCAGCAAAGAAAATTTCAAGCGAATGAAGGAAAAATTCCGTCATTGCCTCTGTTATAAATGTATTGGTTATCGCCTTTTTAGTCTGGTTTTCATAAGATGTTCTTGTAGAATGTGAATTTACAATAATTACAAG
>JAZSLO010000143.1:0-7114 GCA_045535415.1 Eubacteriales bacterium | reverse complement strand
TCCTTTTTCTTTCTTCCGATTGCAACGATAAGTGCATTTATAATGCTCAAAGGTGCAACAAGCGAGTCAACAAAGGATACCATATCACTTCTTGCAAAAAGTTTTGCATCTGCAAATTCCGCAATTGGTGCAGATTCTCTGTCTGTTATTGCAATAACAGACGCACCTTTGCTTTTTGCATAACTTGCGGCAAGCTTTGTTCTTCTTGAATATCTCGGGAACGAAATTGCAATAAGGCAATCTCCCTTTTCAATTCTGAAAATCTGCTCATAAAGTTCTTCTGTACTGTTTGAAAACATAAGTTTAACATTTCCAAACATATAGCAAAGATAATGATTGAGAAACTCTGCAAGCATACTTGATGAACGGATACCTATTATAAAAAGAGTCTTTGCAGAGCAAATTGTATCTACCGCTTTATTGAAGGATTCTTCGTTTATATCCGAAAGCGAGTCCTTAATATTATTCATATCAGAGGTGAGAACGGTTGTAAGAACATTTCCTTTTCCTATCTGCGTATCTGCAACGCCGATTCTCTGAACTGTTGTAAGTTTAGACCTTAGTGCCTGCTGAAGTTCTGCCTGAAATTCGGGGTATCCTGAATAGCCCATTTCAATTGCAAATCTTACAACCGTAGATTCTGAAACGCCGATATTTGCGCCAAGTTTTGTAGCCGTCAAGTACGCTGCAACTTCGCTTTGCTCTAAAATATATTTTGATATAAGTTTATGACTTTTTGACATTTTGGGAAAACGCTCATTTAAATTTTCAAACAAATCCTTATGCATTTTGCACCTCTGAAACTTTCAGTATTTTATACCACTACTATTATCACACTTCCGCCCTTTTTTGTCAAGTAAAAAACCTACAATTTGCTCATTTTTCGCGCATTTTTTTGCCCGAGATTGACAAAGAATCAAAGAAATGCTATACTTTTTTAGACATCCTTTGTGAAAGGTGAAAAGTAAATGTTAAAGAATCTGCCCGAAAAATTTCTTGACAGAATGAAATACTTACTCAAAGACCAATATGAAGTTTTTTTGCAGGAAATGAGCAAAGAAAATTCAGAAAAAGCCTTGTTTTTCAACACAAATGTGCTTAAAGGCAATGATTTTGAGGCTCTCTGCGACTTTGAAGTGAGTAAAATTGATTTATCGGACAACACATATTTTTTTGAAAAAGACGGCATTGGAAATTCTTATCTTCACCACGCGGGCGGCATATACATTCAGGATTTATCTGCAATGTGCACTACAGGCAGTCTTGATATAAAGGATGATTTTCTCATTCTTGATATGTGCGCCTCACCAGGTGGAAAAAGTATTGGAAGCGCATTAAAATGTAAAAACGGACTTATTTTGTCAAATGAATTCAATGTTTCAAGATGCAAAACTCTTGTTTCAAACATTGAGCGTTTTGGTCTTTCAAACAGTATAGTGATAAACACTGATGCGGCGGATGATGATTTTTTATCAAAAAACTACCCCGAGGCTTTTGACCTTATAATATGTGATGTTCCATGTTCGGGCGAAGGAATGTTCAGAAAATATCCCGAACAGGCAATATCAGAATGGTCAGAGGAAAATGTTACTCTCTGTGCAAAAAGGCAGAAAAAGATTCTTGAAAATGCTCAGAGATGTGTTAAAGAAGGCGGATATATTTTATATTCCACCTGCACATTTTCTCTTGAAGAAAACGAAATGCAGATTTCACAGTTTCTAAACACGCACGAAGATTTTGAGCTTTGCGATGTGAGTGAAAAAGTGAAAAATCTGACTGTTTCGGGTTTCTGTGATTTTGAGGGCGCACACCCAGATATCAATCTCACAAGACGCTTTTATCCGCATATTTCAAAAGGCGAAGGACAGTTTATTGCGCTTTTAAGAAAAAAGTGTGACAATACCTCTGAGAGTAAAATCAATCACAAAAATTATGTGCCTTTAGCAAAAGACGAAACAAAAATTGTTTTTGATTTTTTAAAATCAACAATTGAAAATCCCGACGAAATTATAGGGGATATTTACAAATATGCCGACAACATAATTTACACGAAATTTCCCCACTTCATTCCAAAATCACATGTCTTTTCGGGCGGTGTAAAGATAGGCGAAATTTCAAAATCAAGACTTATTCCCCACCATTCGTTTTTTAAGTGTTTTGGAAGCAGCTTTTTAAACAAAGTTCAACTTTCACCCGAAGATGAGAGAATAACCAAATATCTTCACGGCGAAAGCTTTGACTATGACACAAAAAACGGCTTTTGCGCCATATGTGTCAAGAACCTCATTCTCGGCGGTGGCAAATGTGTTGACGGCACAGTTAAAAATCATTATCCAAAAGGTCTTCGGACAAATTAAGGTAAAACAAAAAGGACTGCAATGCAGTCCTTTTATTTTTATTTTTTATGCCGTCCAGCCGCCGTCAACGCAAATTGTCTGTCCCGTGATATAGGATGACTTTTCGTGTGCAAGAAACAATACGGCATTTGCAACATCTTCGGGTTTTCCGATTCTTCCCATTGGAATTTCACTTAAAACTTGACTCATTTCCTCATCTGTGAGATGTGCGTTCATTTTAGTGTCGATAAGTCCCGGTGACACGCAGTTTACTGTTATTCCCGAGAGGGCAAATTCTTTTGAAAGCGCTTTTGTAAGTCCCAAAAGGGCTGACTTTGATGCACAATAATGTGCCTCACATGCACTTCCCATATGCGCCCAAACCGACGCTATATTTATAATTCGTCCCCACTTATTATGTACCATATAAGGCGAAACCTCATTTATACACATAAATGCGCTTTTGACATTTACATCAAATGTTTTATCCCATTCGTTTTCCGACACATCACAAAGCATTTTAATACTTGAAAAACCTGCATTATTTACAAGAATATCAACACCGCCGAATCTTTCATTTACGGCTTTTATCATATTCTTTATCTGCGTCTCATCCGCAAGGTCACATTTTATGCTCATTACATTTTTGTTGAAATTTGCAATCTCGTTTTCAAGGCTCTTTGCCTCGTTTTCGCTTTTATTATAGCAAAGTGCAACATTATACCCTGTCTTTGCAAATTCAAGGCATATTGCCTTTCCAATACCGCCGGAAGCACCTGTAACAAGAACAGTTTTCATATATTTTCACACTCCAGTCCGTAAAAACGGCAAGCGTTTTTATATGTCAAATCTAAAAACTCTGACTTTGAAATCTTTAAAAGCTCTGCGCACTTTTGAGCCGTATATTCAATATAATCAGACCTGTTTGTATTTCCTCTGAATGGCACAGGCGTAAGATACGGCGCATCCGTTTCAACAAGGATTCTGTCAAGAGCATTTGGGTGCAAACTTTCAAATCTTTCAAGAATATCAACAATTACTCTTGCATTTTTGAAAGTTGCAACGCCATTAACCGAAATATATGAGCCGAGGTTCATTATTTCCCTTGCCATTTCAAAAGAGCCTGAAAAACTATGAACTACGCATTTTACATCGGGGTACTTTTTCATGGTTTCAAGAGTATCAGCGTGTGCATCTCTATCATGGATAATAACGGGAGCTTTTATCTTTTGTGCAAGTTTCATTTGCATATCAAAGCAAACAAGTTGCTCCTGCTTTTCGTCTTTTCCATAGTAATAATCAAGCCCTATTTCACCGATTGCAAGGCACTTGGGATTTGAAAGATAGTTTTCTTCAACTATCTTCAACCAATCCTTATTTTGCATATCGTCTTTAGCATCAGACGGGTGAACCCCGCTTGTGCAGTATACAAAATCAAACTTTTCTGAAAGCTGCCTTGAAGTTTCTATACTCTTAAGACTTGCCGACACATTTACTATTTTTTCAACACCATTGGCGAAAACGCTTCGCAAAGTGTCTTCTCTAATACCCTCAAAGCTTTCATCGTCATAGTGTGCGTGTGAATCAAATATCATTATCTAACGCTATCTCCCGGCTTTACATCTTCATCAAGGAAAATAACCTTTATATTATCGCCCTCACCTGATGCTAAAATCATACCGTAGCTGTCAACGCCTCTTAAAGTTGCCTTCTTGAGATTTGAAACAAGAACTATATTCTTTCCAATCAAATCTTCGGGTTTATAAGATTTTGCAATTCCCGATACTACCTGTCTTAAATTATCTGTTCCGTCATTAAGCATAAGCTTTAAGAGTTTATCGGACTTTGCAACGGGCTCGCATTCGCAAACCTTTGCACAGATAAGTTTAACCTTTGCAAAATCGTCTATTGTGATTTCAGCACTTTCTGCAACTTCAGTCTTATTTTCTGCTTTCTTCTCAGCTTTTTTCTCGAGCTTTTCAGCTTCAAGTCTATCCTTTTCGAGCTTTGCGAAAAATTCCTTTTCATCAATTCTCATAAACAAAGGAGTTGGAGTTTTATTAACAATTGCGCCATCAGCAAACTTAAATCCAAATGTGCTTGCATCATCCCAGTTTTCAATGCAAATCTTTGCAGCATTTTCAGGTGAATAAATCTGCGAAATAATCTTTTCTGCGCTTTCGGGAATAAGCGGATAAAGCATTGTAGCGCAGATTCTTATGCCTTCAACAAGGTTATAAAGAACTGTTGAAAGTCTATCTTTCTTTTCCTCGTCTTTTCCGAGAATCCACGGTGCTGTTTCATCAACATACTTATTAAGGCGACGCAAAACTGCCATAATTTCATCGCTTGCATCGGCAATCTTTAATTCTTCAAGTTTGTTCGACACTGTCTTAAAGCCACCAGTTACAGTGTTTATAAGGTCAGTATCAAGTGTTTCGTCAACTTCCTTTGTACAAGGAATAACACCGTCAAAATACTTATTAACCATTGCAACTGTTCTGTTAACAAGGTTTCCGAGAGTATTTACAAGGTCGGAATTGTATTTTGCAACAAGCATTTCATAAGTGATGCTTCCGTCATTGAGATAAGGCATTTCGGAAAGAACATAATATCTTACCCCGTCAGTTCCAATAAGGTCAGAAAGGTAATCTGCATACATTACATTTCCTCTTGACTTTGACATCTTGTCCATACCCGACAAAAGCCACGGGTGACCGAGAATCTGCTTTGGCATCTTTTCGCCAAGAGCCATAAGTATAACAGGCCAGTAAATGGTATGGAATCTCAAGATATCCTTATTTATAATCTGCAAATCCGCAGGCCAGAACTTTTTGAAAAGTTCGCCCTTTTCGTCAACATCATAGCCAAGTGCTGTAATATAGTTTGAAAGTGCGTCAATCCACACATATATAACATGTCCTTTATCAAATTCAACGGGAACGCCCCATGTGAATGTTGATCTTGACACGCACAAATCCTGAACACCGGGTTTTATAAAGTTATTTATCATTTCCTTTTTGCGTGATTCGGGAACGATAAAGTCAGGGTTATCATTTATATAATCTTCAAGCTGTTTCTGATACTTTGAAAGCTTCAAGAAGTATGCCGCTTCTTTTGCTTTTGAAACTTCTCTTCCGCAGTCGGGACAGCATTTTCCGTCCTGAGCCTGTGTATCTGTCCAGAAAGATTCGCAGGGAGTACAGTACCAGCCCTCGTATTCACCTTTATATATATCGCCCTTATCATAAAGCGCTTTAAATATCTTCTGCACCGCTTTTACATGATAATCATCTGTTGTTCTGATGAATTTATCATAGCTTATATTCATCTTTTTCCAGATGTTTTTCATTTCGCCCGTAATTTCATCAACATACTGCTGCGGCGAAACACCCTTTTCCTTTGCGGCATTTTCAATTTTCTGACCGTGTTCGTCCGCACCTGTTAGCATAAATACATCAAAGCCTTTGAGTCTTTTATATCTTGCAATACAGTCAGTTAAGATAAGCTCATATGTGTTTCCGATATGAGGCTTACTTGAAGTATAGGGTATGGCGGTTGTAATATAATACTTTTCTTTCATTTTTAAGTGTCCTTTCTGAAAAGTTACAATTTTTAAAATTAAGATATTTTATCTTGCAGAATTTCTTTTGACAAAATACACATAGACAAAAGAAAATACGGCAGTGTATATAAAACAAACAATATTCCTGCGGAAAAAAGTGAAATAACAAATAGCGGCAGGAAAGAAATGCAAAGACTTGTCAGTTTATATCCGTATTTTACACATTTCACCTTTGCATAAGAGAAATTGTCAAATGTATTTCCCTCATAAGAAATATCACAAACGAGTCCAACAAAATTCTTTGACGACCACACAAGTCCTAAAAACACAAGCGCCACAAGCAATATATTAAAGACAAGGTATGACACATCAATTCCCGGAATTCCTATATAATAATTAAGAAAATCCGAGGAATACCAAGGTGAATTTATAAAAACTCCAAGTGCTATTGCAGGTGAGAATTTTAAAATTATATTTGCCAAAAACAAAAGCATTATTTTATACGAATACACAAGTTCGTCCGAGCTTGAAAAAGCACAGAACATTTCGTATATTTTCGGCTTTTGTCCCTCCGATGCTTTAATTTCAAAAACAAGGCATCCGTAAAGCAGCGGCAAAACAAATGAAACCGACAAAACCAAGTAAAATAAGAAAAGTGCGTTTCCGAAAATATAATTTCCGCTAATTTCAAGTGCAAGATATGTTAAAGACGAACCGATTGTTGTAATTCCCGTGCAAATCACAAGCAATATGACAAATACGAGAATATGACTTGTCCAGTCCGAAAACAGTATATTTCTGCTTTGCTTTTTTATATCTTTAAGCACAATTTCAGACATATCCGCCCTCTTTTCTTTTAAAACTTTAAATACATTATTTGCCAAATTTTATATTTTTATAATGCAAATTAACTGTTATAAAGATTCATCGCCTTATCAATTTCACTTGCCAGCATAAGTTTTACGGCATCAAAAACACAGTCAAACTTTTCAAACAATATCTTTTGTTCATCCTTTGAAAATTTTGAAAGCACCCAGTCTGCAAGGTCATATTCGGGATTTGGCTTTGCGCCTATTCCCACCTTTATTCTCGGAAAATCACAACTTCCGATATTGGCAACAATTGATTTTATTCCGTTATGACCGCCGTCAGAGCCTTTTTTACGGATTCTCATTTTGCCGACATCAAGTGATATATCATCAAAAATTACAAT
>JAZSLO010000103.1:0-4349 GCA_045535415.1 Eubacteriales bacterium | reverse complement strand
GTTGAAGGAAAAGACCTTCCCGATGAAAAACTCACCACAGTTTTTGCATCCTACAACATGGGCGACTTCTACACAGCCAAGGGCATTTGCGAAACACTTCTTGACTCCTTTGGCATCAAGGGATACGAATTTGTTTCAAACAGCGAAAATCCCTCATTCCATCCCGGAAGATGTGCAAATGTTATTGCAAGAGGCAACAAAGTTGTTATGACCTTTGGTGAAATTCATCCCGAAGTTCTTGGAAATTACGGTCTTGATTTGCCCGTTTACGCTTGCATTTGCGACACAGAAAGTCTTATTGAATTTTCAAACTTTGAAAAATCATACAAGGCTCTTCCAAAGTTCCCAAGCGCTGAGCGTGACCTTGCATTTGTTTGCGACAAGTCTCTTGAAAGCGGTGTTATCAAGAAGGCTATAAGAAAATACGCAGGCAAGATTCTTGAAAGCGTTGAAGTATTTGACATTTTCGAGGATGATGAAAAGGTTGGAGTTGGCAAGAAGAGTATGGCATACAATCTCGTTCTCCGCTCCCCCGACAAGACACTTTCCGACGAAGAATGCGAAAGTGCAGTAAAGAAAGTACTCTTCGGACTTGAAAAAGACCTTGGCATTACTTTGAGAAAATAAAAAATCATCAAGTTTTAAGACGGCAGAGCGACTTTCTGCCGTCTTTTTTTATTAAAATTGTTAATTTATATTATTTTTCCTTGATATTTTTAAAAAAGTGTAATATAATGAATGTCAGAATACATTATTCGGATGAAAGCGAGTGATAATAAATGTTTGATAGCAGAAACGATAAAACCCGTACATTCTCAATATCCCAGCTCAAAGAACTTGAAACAAAGCATACTTTGTCGCAGGTTTACAACGCACTTGTTGAAAAAGGCTACAACCCCATAAACCAGATTGTCGGCTACATTCTTTCTGAAGACCCCACATATATCACAAGTTACAATAACGCAAGAGCTCTTATAACAAAGCTTGACCGTGATGAACTTTTGAAAATCCTTGTCGCTTCCTATCTGAAAGACTAAAGAAAGACGAAAGGAAAAATTATTATGGCAGATATAATGACCTATAAAGGCCGCCCTCTTGTTCGTGACAACAACAAGATTTATCTTGGCGAGCCGCAGAACCCCGTTATTACGGTTTTGACAATTCTTGAAAACAAGGTTGGTGCAACTTCACTTATCCCCTCAAGAATTCTCGTTCAGCTTCAGAGCACAGACCCTGCTCTTGCCATGACAAGTGACAAAATCTTAAAGGAAGTTGAAAGAAAAAATCTTTACGACGCCCTTGAAATCGGCTCTATCTGGCTTGAAAAGAAACTTTCTGGCGGAGAAGTTTGATTTTTGAATTTTAAAACCATTTAAAGTCCCGACTTTTGTCGGGACTTTATTTTTTTGCTGTCATTTTGCAATATTTTGTCGATTTTACACAATTTTACAGTCATGTTTTGTGTATTTTTTATTTTTTGCACAAAAAAGTTTGATAAATTTTGAATAAATCGCAGTAAATCTATTGTATTTGGGAGCAAAATGTGATAAACTACATATAGAAAATATGAAAGGCGCGATATGTACATTGAGTCAAAGAAAAACTCTTTCAAAACTTGACGAATTTCTGTTCCACGAGGGAACAAATTTCAATTCATACAAATTTATGGGTGTACATCCCTATAAAACCAAAACAAATAGCGGATTTGTTTTCAGAGTGTGGGCTCCAAATGCCGACTGCGTTTTTATAGCAGGTGATTTTAACGGCTGGGGCAAATCAAACCCCATGAAGAAAATCACAGGTAACGGCATCTGGGAAGGATTTGTCGATGCATCGCTTTTTGGCGAAGGCTCAAAATATAAGTTCATAATAGAAAGATACGGAAACGACTATTACAAAGCAGACCCGTATGCACGATTCTGCGAAATTCCGCCGCAAACGGCAAGTGTATATTTTGATGCATCGGGCTTTAAGTGGGGCGACAAGTCATATCTTTCGTTCAGAAAGAAAAATGTAAAAGAGCCAGAATACTCAATGCCCCTGAACATTTATGAACTTCATGCACTTTCGTGGAAAAAGCACGATGACGCAAGTCCTTTAAATTACAGAGAACTTGCACATGAGCTTGCCCCTTATGTAAAGCAAATGGGTTACACGCATATTGAACTTTTGCCCATAACCGAGCACCCGTTTGACGGCTCGTGGGGGTATCAGGTGACGGGATACTATGCACCAACCTCGCGCTTTGGAACGCCCGAAGATTTCAAATACTTTGTCGATTATATGCACAAGGCGGGCATTGGGGTAATGCTCGACTGGGTACCTGGACATTTCCAGAAAGACGGTCACGGGCTTTACGAATTTGACGGCTCTCCCCTATACGAATATCAGGGGCTTGACAAAATGGAAATTGCCTCATGGGGAACAAGAAAATTTGATGTGGGCAGAAATGAAATTCAGTCTTTCCTTATATCAAATGCACTATTTTGGCTTCGGGAATTTCACATTGACGGACTTCGTGTTGATGCGGTGGCATCAATGCTTTACCTTGACTATGACAAGGAAAACGGCGGTTGGAATCCAAATGCTTTCGGCGGCAACGAATGTCTTGAAGCAGTGGCATTTTTCAAAAAACTTGGCGATGTTATAAGAGCAGAATTTTCTGATGTGCTCTTTATCGCAGAGGAATCAACTGCGTGGAAAAATGTTTCAAAAAAGGCCGAGTGGGACGGACTTGGTTTCAACTACAAGTGGAACATGGGCTGGATGAACGATGTTTTGAAATATTTTGAATCCGACCCTGTTTACAGAAAATATATGCAAAACAAGGTTACATTTTCGCTTATGTATGCCTTCTCGGAAAACTTTATTCTTCCAATTTCTCACGACGAGGTTGTTCACGGCAAAAAGAGTCTTCTTGACAAAATGCCGGGCGACTATGATGCGAAATTTGCGTCGACAAGAACATTCCTCACTTATATGATGACACACCCCGGAAAGAAGCTTTTGTTTATGGGCTGCGAAATCGGACAGTTCAAGGAATGGGACTACAAGTCAAGTGTTGAATGGTTTCTTTTAGACTACGAAAAACACGCAAAATTCCAGAAATTTGTGTCGGATTTAAACCACTTGTATCTTGAAAATTCTGCCCTTTGGGAAATTGATTATTCGTGGGATGGTTTTACCTGGATTGACGCTGACAACACAAATGAAAGTGTTCTTTCATATATCCGCAAAAACAAAAACGGCGAAAAACTTTATGTTATTGTAAATTTCACGCCTGTTGAAAGAAGAAATTTTACAATCGGCGTTGAAGACGAGGGCGAATATATCGAAATTTTAAATTCCAACAACACAGACTTTGGCGGATACGGAGTTGTGAACTCAGATATTAAAAAATCGCAAAAAGGCTTGTGGAAACACTTTGAGAATACTCTCACCTTTGACCTTGCGTCAAACGGCTCGGTTATTTTCAAGTATAATCAAAAAGAAAAGCATAAATAAACTCAAATCAAAATAAAATATCAGGTAAGGTTAAAATATAAAAACTTTGGAGGTCAAACAAAAATTATGTTTAAGAAAAAAGAATGTGTGGCAATGCTGCTTGCAGGCGGTCAGGGAAGCAGACTTTATGCTCTGACGGAATCTACGGCAAAACCCGCCGTATCCTTTGGTGCAAAATACAGGATTATTGATTTTCCCCTCTCAAACTGTGTAAATTCGGGAATCGATACCGTCGGTGTTCTGACGCAGTATCAGCCTTTGCAACTTAACGAATATATAGGAAACGGCTCTGCATGGGACCTTGACAGATCCTTTGGCGGTGTAACTGTTCTGCCTCCGTATCAGGGCAAAAAAGGTGCTGACTGGTACAAGGGAACGGCAAACGCAATTTACCAGAACATAAAATACATTGAGAGATACGACCCTGAATATGTACTTATTCTGTCGGGCGACCACATATACAAAATGGACTACGCAAAGATGCTGTCCTTCCACAAGAAAAAGGGTGCAGACTGTACAATAAGTGTTCTTGATGTTCCGCTTTCCGAGGCAAGCAGATTTGGTATTCTTTCTGCTGATGACGACGGAAAAATCTTCAAATTTGAAGAAAAGCCCAAAGAACCAAAGTCAACAAAAGCATCAATGGGTATTTACATTTTCAACAAGGACAAACTTTTTGAATATCTTGAAAGAGATGACAAAACTGAAGGTTCATCAAACGACTTTGGTAAAAATGTAATTCCTGCGATGCTTGACGCGGGTGAAAAAATGTATGCTTATGAATTTTCGGGATACTGGAAAGATGTGGGAACCGTACAGAGCCTTTGGGAAGCAAATATGGATTT
>JAZSLO010000051.1:0-9091 GCA_045535415.1 Eubacteriales bacterium | reverse complement strand
GTGAAGGATGCTTTTGCCTTTACAAGAGCATTTTCAACTGTTACATCCTGCGAAAGCATTACCACAGCTCCTGCCGCAGTTTTTTCAACCGTGAGGTTTTCAACATCTCCGCCCTGAACAAGAAGTGTTATTCCATCAGTTACAACTATATTGTCAGCCGCACCTTTTATTTTAATAACAGCATCTTTGTTTGCATTGATTGTTCCAACATTACCGTTTATTTCAACAATTCCGGATGTAAGGTCGTCACCATCAAGGTTTAATTTGTCAATTGAGCCTGCTGTAATTTTAACAGGGCTGTTTACAAACACATTATTTACAACACCGTTTGACGAGAGGTTTATCTGACCCGATTCCTCGCTGCTGCATACAATAGTTGCAATGCTTGAAAGCGGAGCTGAAAGTTTATTGTTCTTGCCCGCAAATTCCAAAGTTCCAAGAATTCTGCAGTTTTCAAATACAATTTCAGCGTCTTCTATATTCTCGTCAACAAAAACATCATCCGTGAAAAGTGTTTCGGAGTAAACTGTTGATGCCGCCCTTACGGTTACATCACCGTTATATATGTTTTCATTTTCAACAAATTCATATATAAGTTTTGCCGCCTGACCTCTTGTGAGTCCCATTGTGGGAAGGAAGTTGCCGTTATCGTCACCGCTTATATACTTCTTTGCAGCAATTGCCTTAACGCCGTCAAGCGCCCATGTATCAATGTCGGCAGCATCTGCAAATGAATTTACATCAAAAGTCTTTTCGGTGGGAAGTGTGATTCTGTAAAGAATAACTGCCGCTTCCTGGCGCGAAATTGTATTATTGGGTTTAAAAGTTCCGTCGGTATAACCGCTTATATATCCGGCATAAAGGGCTTTTCCGACTTCATCGTAAAACCAGTCTGTAGTATTTACATCGGAAAAAGTTCCTTCCTTTGTAATTTTTATTCCGACAGCCGTATTTATCATCTTCGAGAATTCGGCTCTCGTTACAGTTTTGTCGGGTTTAAAGGTTCCGTCGGGATAACCGTTAATATACCCTTCTTCAATTCCGTATTCGACATAAGTTTTTGACCAGTGCTTTTCAACATCAGCGGGTGCTGCAAAAGCTATTACGGACAAAGCCGCAAAAAGCACGAGGGAAACTAAAAGCACTGTAAGGATTCTGCGTGAGTTTTTCATGAAATCAATCCTTTCGTTTTTTACTTGCAAAACTGCCATATAGATACTATTAACTATATAATACACTATATTTAGTGTTTTAACAAGGGGTTTTGACAAAAAAATTCTTATTTTTTTATATTTTTTTGCACAAAAAAACAAACTTTTCAAAACCTCTCTTCAAAGGCACACATTTTTTGCCTTTTCATGTAAATTTGACGAAAAATTTTAGTAAAAGTTCTATTCTGAAAAAACAAAAAAAGCCAAAGCTTTTGCGCTTTGGCTTTTTATTATTTTTTCTATAATTTACTGTGCGTTTTTATGGAAATCGTTATATGAAAGAACTTCCTCTGAAATTCCAAGATTTGCGGATATATATCCTGCCTGCTTTGACTGGCTGTCCTGAACTTTTCCGAACACACCGCCAAGGCTTGTTTCGTCAACATATACGCATCCAAGGGAAATAAGTTCTTTTCTTACAATAGCAACAGTTTCTTCGATATCCGCACCCGCATCAATAAGTTTCTGAGCGTTTTCGCAGATTGTCTTTGTTGCATAATATACAGACTTTTCAGAAACGCTTGAAAGGTCGGGGATAAATCCGAGGAACGAGCTGGGAGCAAACTTTATGTTTGTCTTAACTGCCTCTTCAAGATAGCCTTCCTCGCCGTCAAGAGCATACTGAATGTATGTGTTGCCTGTGTAATACTTATTCATGGAATAAGAATCATTAAGCATTGTTATTGTGTCTGTTTCTTCTTCGTAGTAATAGTTTGTTCCTCTGATACCGTACTGCAAGAGATTTGCAAGTTCTTCATCTGTGTTGAAGAGTGTAATAATTTCCATTGCTCTTGCGGTATTTGTAGAAAGAGAACTTATACACATTGCAGACTTGAAAGCATCCTGCGCAGTAACTCTCGGAACATCATACATATACGCTGTATATGTAACTCCGTTCTTTGTCCACTCATGGTCGAGAATTTCGTCTGTCTTTACAACTTCAATTGCATAGTTCGCACCGGGAATATAGTTTGCGGGGATATATCCCAAATTCTTATAATTCTGTGTTGCAACAAGGTTGTTTATATATGTAGGTTCCATAAACTTCGGAATAGCACTCTTTGCAACTCCGTCGAACTCCTTGCTTATTGCAACAAATGCGCCGTCATAAAGTTCAGCACCCGAAACACCTACCGCATGGGACATTGGCCATACACCAGGTTCGGACATCTTAATGCGAGCAAGATAGTTTCCGAGATTTGCATAGTTTGTAAGTTCGCTTACCTTATAGCCGTGTTTATCAAGAAGATTCTTGTTGAAAACAAAGTATGTAAATTCACCGTCAAGCTTGTGGTTTGTGGGAACACCATAGATGTTCTTGCCCACTCTTGCGCTGTTTACTATTGTGGGGTAAATGCTCTTTGTGAGAATCTTGCTTTCGTAGTCATAGTACGAGTTAAGAGGTGCAAGCTCTCCCGCATTTGCCATTTCACAGTACTTTTCATAGTCATTGACAACAAAAATGTCAAGCTGAGGCTTTTCAAGAGTTATATCCTCCGAGTCAAACACAAAGTCAATAAGTTCGTTGAAAGTCATATCCTTTGTGCCCTTAATAGCGTCATCGCTTTCAAGAACAACCTCTTCCGAATCGCCCTCAGTCTTTGCCGCAGTTTCAGCCTGAACCTGAGCCTGTGCCTTGGGGTCGGGCTTTGTGCTTTCACGGTAATCGCTGACAGTCTTTGTAACCTCGTCTATTGTTTCCCAATATTTATCCTGTGTTACATAGTTTATCTTTATCATTGTCTTGTATTCGGGCAAGAGTTTTCTGTTGATTTCCATCTGAACCTGTCTTGCCGCATCGGGGTCTGTTTCATCCTCCGTGACAACATACATATTAAGTGTTACTATTTTTCTTGTGCCAGAGTTTGCTGAATTTTCTTCACTGTTTGTGCCTGTACAACCCGACATTACAAGGGCGCTTACAAGCATTACAATACAAACGAGCAGAGAAAGAATTCTGTTGACTTTCATTGTGTAAAGGCTCCTTCCGAAAGCTTGTGAGAAATTTTGTGTCTGATAAAACATATCTGTAAACGACACTACAGACACATTACATCATACTTATACCATATTATTTTATAACAATTACCCGGCAATGTCAAGTGCGAGTATATATTTTAGTCATACTGCCCATTGGAAATACGCAATAATCTACACTTTGCACATATTGTCGCAAGGTTATTTTACAAAGTATTAAAAGAATATTTAAAAACGATTTTTTGCACCTAAAAAAGCGTTCTTTCAGGTCTGAATTTTTTGACTATAAAGTTCATTATAAAGTAGGTTACCAGAATTGCAATTATATTTGCCAAGATTTCCTTCAATGTGCATCTTACAAGAATCTGTCCGAGTGTTGCGTATTCATATTCCGAGAGGAAATAAAACACTCCTACAATGCTTCTTGCAAATATAAACGGCAACGCGCCAACAAGTGTACTTACAACCGATATTTTGGAAAAGAAAGATGTGAAGTTTGGCATAAAGTACGCACACAGGAAAAATAAAACCGGTGAAAAATGAAACGGCGGCGATACTGTAATGTCACACAAAGTTCCGAAAATTATTGCATATATTGCAGCCGTCTTTCTGTCGCACAAAACGCCGCACACGGCACTCATTGCAAGAAGAATGTCCGGTTTTATAAAGAAAGGCGTTTTTGACAGAGCCGGAATTGTAACCACAGACAAAAGAAAGTACACAAAAAATCCTATGCCAAAGGCAATTTTGATTGCCTTTGACGGCTTCATTTCAATCATTTAAGCCTCCACTTTCATTAAGCGTAAAATTCGGCAATTTTACTGACATCAAACTTTTTAAAGCCTTGCTCGTTTACTGTTATATTCTTTTCAAACTGTGCACACAAAGACGCATAGTCATTCTTTCGCAAAGCATTTGAAATGTTCATATATACATCTTCATATGCGTTATACAAAGAAGCATCCATAGGGAGTCTTTTGAGAATATGAAATCCGGATGACGCAAGTTTTACAAAGCCTACCTGTTCCACGTCAAGTCTTTTTGCCGTGTCAACAAAATCTGCAGGAAATGTGTTGTCGTCTGTTACAAAAAAGCCTTTGGGGTAATACTTTGCAGCATCCTTATCCTCGTTGTAAAGTTCTTTGATTTCATAATAGTCCTTGCCTTCATTTGCAATGCTTTCATAAATATCAAGAACTTTCTGATGAAGAGCATCAACTTCGTCACGGGGCATACTCACAACAGTTCCGTCGTCCTTTGTCGTACCCTGTGTCGAGAAAAGAATATCGTCAACGATAACATAATTGGTTTCAAAATATTCTTTTTTTGCATCTTCTGTTATAAATCTCTTTCCGTTTTCGCCGTAAAGATATTCCGTAAGATTGCTTTCTTTTATCATAAGTTCAAAGTATTTTTCAATAGTCTTTGAAGTTGCGCCAAAACTTGAAAGCTGAGTCTCAAAAGCCTCTTTTCCGCCATACATTGAGTGCAAACTTTCAACCTGCTCTTTTACCGATTGCTTTTGATCATCCGTCAGCGACAATGAAAACTCTTTGTCGTGAAGATATTCTGTCATAATCAGGTTCTTTGAAGTCTGCGCCACCTGTTCAAGAAGTAAATCTCCGAGCGTTACTGCGTTTTGCTCGTCAACAATGCTGTTCCATCCGTCCTCTCTTGATGCGGCAACAGATTTATACACACTCTTGTAAACCGAAACAAGAAAATACGCAAAACTCTCATCAATGCTCGATATTGTTTTTCCGTCTTTTGTGAATTTTACAAGGTCAGCACTCTTTGTATTATTTGAGCATGAAACTGCAAAAAGCATTGTTATACAAAGAAAAAGCGCGCAAATTCTTTTAAGCATAATAAATCCCGTCCTTTAAGACAAATTAAAGATTTCTTATATTATATCATTCACTCACTCTTTAAAAGTGAATAAATCTTAAATATTTCTTCAAGTACTCCCGATACATCGAGACTTTTTGAAATTTTGATAGCAAAATGAGCATCTTTTCCGCTTGAAAAAAGGATTTTTCCTGCAAATTTTGATGCCATATTTACAATAAGTTCCCTTGACGGCACGTCTTTCGGAAAAACAAGGAGCATATCCTCTTTTTGCTCAAGTTTTACAATGCCAATTTTTTCGCACGAGCGCTTTATAAGAGCTATTTTAATAAGATTTTCTGCCTCTTTTGGAATATCACCGTATCTGTCAAGCATTTCATCGCGTACATCATCAGCGTCCTCCTGCGATGCAATTGCCGCGATTCTCTTATACATTTCAATTCTTCCCGAAGACTTTCTTATATACTTTTCGGGAATGTACGCATTTATCTTAAGATCAACACTGCATTCGGGTGTTTCTTCGATTGGCGCCTCCCCTTTTTCTTCAAGAACCGCCCTCTCGAGAATTTTGACAAACATATCATATCCCACAGATTCCATATGTCCCGACTGCTCGGCACCAAGTAAATTTCCCGCGCCTCTTATTTCAAGGTCACGCATTGCAATTTTAAAGCCTGCTCCAAACTGCGTAAATTCCTTTATTGCACTGAGTCTCTTTTCTGCAACCTCGGACAGCACTTTACTCTTTCTGTATGTGAAATAAGCATACGCTCTTCTGCTTGAGCGTCCCACTCTTCCTCTTATCTGGTGAAGCTGTGAAAGTCCCATTCTGTCAGCGTCTTCAATTATCATTGTGTTTGCATTTGGAACATCAATTCCCGTTTCAACAATAGTGGTACATACAAGAACATCAATCTCGCCGTCAACAACGCTTTTCCATATATCCGAGAGCTGTTCTTGCGTCATTTTGCCGTGAGCGATGCCAATATTTGCCTCGGGAATTTCTTTTTTAATCCACGCCGCCGTCTTTTCTATATCCTCAACTCTGTTGTGAATATAAAACACCTGGCCTGCTCTGCGAAGTTCCTTTTTGATTGCCTCGACAAGAACAAGCTCGTCGTGCTCTAAAACATAAGTCTGAACAGGCTGTCTGTCAACCGGTGCCTCCTCAAGAACCGACATATCTCTTATTCCCACAAGTGCCATATTGAAGGTTCTTGGAATAGGTGTTGCCGAAAGTGTCAGAACATCGACCTGCTTTGATATTTCTTTTAGTCTTTCCTTGTGGGCAACACCAAATCTCTGCTCTTCGTCAACAACCAAAAGCCCAAGATTTTTGAACTCTACATCCTTTGACAAAAGTTTGTGTGTGCCGATGATAACATCGACATTTCCCTCTTTGAGTTTCTTTAATGTTTCCTTTGCTTTTTTTGGACTCACATATCTTGAAAGCATTGCGACATTTACGGGAAAACTCTTCATTCTTGATAAAACCGTTGTATAATGCTGCCAGCAAAGAACAGTTGTGGGAACAAGTATTGCCGCCTGCTTTCCGTCGCTTATGCACTTGAAAACTGCACGAAGTGCAACTTCTGTCTTGCCAAAGCCAACATCCCCGCACAAAAGTCTGTCCATAGGACAAGACTTTTCCATATCCGCCTTTATATCATTTACGGCATCTATCTGACCTTGTGTCTCTTCAAACTCAAATGACTCCTCAAATTCTCTCTGCCATTCGGTGTCGGGAGAAAAAGCATATCCGGGCATTCTTTCTCTTTGAGCATAAAGTGTGATGAGTTTTTTTGCCATTTCCTTTGCAGCTTTTTTAACTCTTGCTTTTGTCTTTGTCCATTCCTGAGAGCCCATTTTCGAAATTCTCACATTTTCACTTTTGCCTGAAAATTTCGACACCTTTGATAATTGGTCGCAGGGAACATAAAGACAATCGCTGCCTGCATATTTTATTGTTATATAATCCCTTGTTATGCCTGCCGCACACAAAGTTTTTATACCTTCATATATCCCGATTCCGTGTGTTTCGTGAACAACAAAATCGCCGACATTGAGTTCAAGGTACGAGCTTATTGCACCTTTTTTCTTTTTTACAGTTTCTTTTTTCTTTGCCGTAACTCTTGCCGCTGCCATATTTTCACTGCCGTCGCACAAAAGCACAAATTTTGATTTTGTGCATTCAAATCCCAAAAGCTTATCAGCAGGATTTTCGCACGGAATAATATATACAAATCCCTTTTGCATATCTTCAAAAGATATATCCGAAGTTACGACATTTCCTATATCTCTTCCCGAAAGAAGCGACGAAAGTTCGCTTGCAGAAAGCACACTTCTTGCCATAATTTCAATTTTGTAGCCCGATTTTATATAGTTTCTCAAGTCCTCGCAGAGAATGTCAAGATTCTGCAAAACAAAGCTTACATATCTCGAAGAGTATTCAAAAAGTCCGCAAATTTCAAATTCGGGAGTTTTCGAAAAATTCTGTGTGCACACACACGGTCTTGAGTACAAAATCTGCTTGAGATTCTCGCCATCAAGACAAAACTGTGCATTTTTCATATCAAAGACACCCGCCGTGGCAAGTGCTGTCACATCCTCGCGAAGTTGCCAGATATGTGCCTTTAGTCTGTCAAGAACTTTTGACAGTTCATATACAAACACTTTTCCGCCTGCATAGTCAAAAAGCGTTGTTATATCGTCATAAATGAGAGGGATATATTTGTCCGCACATGTCACATTTCCACTCTCAAGACTTTCTTTTTCCCTCGAGAGTTTCTCGATTGCCTCACCGTTATTTTTCTTTTTTGCAGTCTTTAAAAGAGCATCGACCGACTCTGTGATTTTCAAAAGTGAGTTCTTTGAGGGAACGCATTCATAAATGGGGGTTATTTCAAAGCTCTGTACATTTTCAACACGCCTTTGACTCATTATGTCAAATTTACCTGCACAGTCTATTTCGTCGCCGAAAAATTCGATTCTTAAGGGCTGGTTTTCGTCGGGAACAAATACATCAAGTATATCGCCCCTTGTTGCATACTGACCTACACCCTCGACAATATCGTTTCTCACATATCCGAACTCGTCTAAGATAACTATAAGTTTTTGTAAATCAAAACTTTTTCCAACTTCAAGAAAAACCTTATTGTCTACATATTGCTTGTCAGGAAGTCTTGAAAGTGCCGCCTCGGGAACACAGATTACAGCATCAAGTTCCCCTTTTATAATTTTTCTCAAAATACGAAGTCTTTCCTGTTCCCATTCTCTTGACACGGCAAGAGCACAGTGTAAATTAAAATCGCGCAGAGGGAAAACTTCGCACGAAAGTCCAAGGGTCGTCATTGCACTTTTGCAGTTGTATGATGTCTTTTCGTCGGGACAAATAATTATCCCTGTGTTGTTTTGCGCGTTTTTTGAGAAAATTGTCTCATCGCTCATAATATGCGCGCATAAAACATCACGCTGTCCGTCGGAAAGGCCAGTTGCATAGCATATTCCTTGCGTATAAAGGTTTCCCGCCTTTGTAAAGCGCATAAGCATATCTTTTAAATCTTTTGTTTCTTTAATACTGCTTATCCCTGAAAAAAGCGGATTTGCAAAACCCTTGATATTTGCCATACACTCATCCTCCCTCAAAATTCTTCAAAACACGACAAATACGAACACTTTTTAAGGTGTCCGTCCGTGTTATTTTGTTTTACATATATATTATATCATAATTTGAGGAGAAAAATCAAGACATGGGTAAAAATCAATTCCGTAGGAATTGTATGTCCTCAACACGAAGTGCTGTATGTAATCACGGCTCTGCCGTGTATGTTATCAATCCGAAGGGAATATACCCCTTCGGCGATTACATACACCCTGCTGGTGATTACATGCCAATCCTTCGGATTGGATAAAAAAATCCGAGAATATAATTCTCGGATTTTTTTGGTGGGGAGTACAGGGCTCGAACCTATGACCCTCTGCTTGTAAGGCAGATGCTCTCCCAGCTGAGCTATGCTTCCGTGTCTTCGTCATTGCTTGAATACTATACCAAATTT
>JAZSLO010000055.1:0-8248 GCA_045535415.1 Eubacteriales bacterium | reverse complement strand
CGCACCTTTATAAAAGAACTCGTAGACGGCGGTGTTTTCGGTGCATTTTACACTCTTTCAAGAATGGGTGAAAAAATAACGGGAAATCTCTCCTTTCCCGAAAAGCACTCTTTGCAATGATTAAAATTATCGGCATAATTCTTGTATCGGCATCTTGTTCTCTGCTGGGCGCAATTCTCACTTTGAGAGTAAAAAAAGGCGCACAGCAGAGAGGGGAAATTCTCGAGCTGTTTTATGAAATCAAGAACGGAATTGAATATATGGGAGAAAATTTATGTGACATATATTCACGCTTTTCTTCAAAAAGGCTTTATGAATGCGGTTTTCTTGATATTCTCAAGGAGGAGCATCCGCAAAGTCTTTTAAATGCATTTGACAGCGAGAATTTGCTTCTTGGAAAAAAAGAACTCTCTTTATGCCGTGAATTTGCATCAAAACTCGGCAAAAGCACCTTTATACAAAGTGAAAAAAATCTTTGCGAAAGGTACACCAGCCTTTTTGAAGACCTCGACAAAAAACTAAAAGAAGACGAAAAAACAAAGTGCCAGTTATATTCAAAGCTCGGGCTTTTACTTGGTCTTGCCATCGCTCTCATTTTTATGTAAAAAGCAAAAGAAAGGACTAAATTTTAATGGACATAACTCTTATTATGAAAATCTGCGGAATCGGAATTCTTGTAACCGTTGCAGGCACAATTCTCTCAAAATCAGGACGGGACGAGCAGGCGCTTTTTTGCACAATTGCGGGCATTATTATAGTCCTTTTAATGCTTGTTCAGGAAATAGACAGGCTTCTGTCGAGCGTTAGGAACATCTTCGGAATTTAAAAATGGACATTATAAAAATTATATCTCTTTGTCTTTGCGGTCTTTTTGCGGTTTTACTTTTAAGACAGGTTAAAAATGAATATGCAATCTTTGCATCGCTTTTTATAAACATATCTCTTACGACATGTGCGGTTTTGTTTTTAAAGCCTGTATTTGACTACATAAAAGACCTTGAATACCAAGGTTTTGAAAGTTCCGGGTATATTCCCCTTATGTTTAAGTGCGCCTGTGTCGCCCTTATCTGTACGGTAGCCTCGGAAATCTGCAAGGATGCAGGAGAAAATTCAATGGGAGTTAAAATTGAACTTGCGGGAAAATGCACACTTTTATCAATGTCGCTTCCGCTTGTTAAGACGGTATTTAATTATGTTGTGGAATTTTTATCATAAGTTGAAATTTGTTATTTTGATTTTTTGCATTTTTTGCGTTCTCTGCCCGATTGCAAAAGCTGACGAAAATATTGAGGAGAACTTTTCGGAAATACCGCAGGATATTTCACAAAATCTTGAAGAAAACATTCAAAATCCTGAGAATGTCAAAGATAAGCACTTTCAGATTCTTGAAAAATTAAACCCAAAATCTATTATTTCAGATGTTTTTTCTTCCTTTAAAGACACTTTCAAAAACCTTGCGTCGCCCTTTCTTTGCATTATAGGGGTAATTATTTTATCAAGCGTTTTCGGGTGTATGTCGGAAAGTTTTGGCAAAAACTCCACTGTCTTTGACAACATAAGTCTTCTTATTCTGATACTGTTTATAATTATTCCGCTTGACGCATGCACTATTATTGTCGGAGATGCGTGCAAAAAAATGTGCGCTTTTATGCTGTCATTTGTCCCGTCAATGACGGCTCTTTACACATCATCGGGCTGCACATCAACCGCACTTGCAAGTAGTGCGCTTTGTTCATTTGGAATTTCGGCTTTGCAACTTATAAGTACATATTTTGTTATTCCTGCATTCAGGGTATGCGTGTCTTTATTATGTGCTTTAAGTATTTGCAAAGGCTTTGACATATCGGGTGTTTTCTCATTTTTCAAGACTCTTTCGTTCTGGTGTCTTGGTCTTATAATGACTCTTTTTTGCGGAATTTTATCTATTCAGACGCAGATTACAACAAGCGCCGATACGCTTGCAATAAAAGGAGTCAAATTCTCATTTTCAAGACTTGTTCCTGTTGCAGGCGGTATGATTAGTGACAGTTTAAAAACTGTAATGTCAGGTGCTGTATATCTTAAAGGAATTGCCGGGGGTGCCGGAATTTTATACATTCTGTATGTGGCACTTCCCCCGCTTTGCTGTATTGGTGCAATCAAACTTTTTTTATCGCTTTCGGGAATGTGCGCTAAAATCACAAACTTAAAACCCCAGAGCACACTCCTTGACGGACTTTCATCTCTTTTAAATTTACTGTTTTCCGCCTGTCTTTGCTGCAGTCTTTCATTTATTATTGTGCTTACGATTTTTATGAAGTGCTCTATTGACTTATAAAGGAGTAAAAAATATGCCGGAAGTTTTAATTTCTTACATAAAAAACATATGTCTTATTGCCTTTTCGGGAATGTTATGCACTTGCATTTGCACTGCTTTTTCAGGCAAAAAAGGTCTTGAGGGTGCAGTTAAACTTTGCGTGTCACTTTGCCTTATGCTTAGTATCCTGTCACCTGCAAAGCGAATTTTTTCTCAGATTGACTATGAAGCCTTTTCTCCAAAAAGCGATATTTCAAGTGAAATCTCAAGTCAAAACGGCACACAGGATTTGATATATCTTTCAAAAAAGAAATTAGAGCAAGATTTAAAGACAACTATTTTTGAAAATTTTGGCATAACTGTGCAAGATTTAAGCATAGATTTATGTGAGGTTGAAAACGAGTTTTTTATAAATCAAATTTCCTTAAAACTTAAAGAAAATGATACATCTGAGGGCGAAAAGGTCAAAAATTATATTTTTTCTCTTTTTGATGTGCCGATTTTTGTAAATTAAAAGACATTCTTATTTTAGGATATAAAAAGAAAGGCTTACTTTATGGACAAAAATTTCTTTTCAGACTTTTTTTCAAAAAACAAAAAAACCGTACTTATCAGTATTTTGGCACTTTTGGGAATTTGCCTTATTTTAGTATCCCCGAATTTTGAAACAAAGTCACAAAGTCAAAACAATTCCGAAAATTTCGGGCCTTCGCTTGATGCATATACAAACACGCTTGAAACTCGGCTTGAAAGTGTTGTATCAAACATCTCGGGTGCAGGTAAAGCAAAAGTCTTTATTTCATTTGACTCAACTTTTGAAACAGTTTATCTTTCCAACGCAAGACTTGATGAAACAAAGTCAAATTCAGATACGGAAAAAAAGACCTCGGAAAAAAGTCTTGCAACTCTTCACACGGGAGCTTCCAATCAAGAACCTGTTGTGGTAAAGCAGATATGTCCCAAAATAAGCGGAGTTCTTATTGTATGCAAAGGCGGTGAAAATAAGGCTATCACAAACAATATAATAAATGCCGTTTCAACGGCGTTTGATATCTCAAAAAGCAAAATTTATGTTACCGGAGGAGATTTTGTTCCATGAAAAAGTTTTTAAAAGGTGTTATTAAACACAAAAAGCCCATTATCATTTTTGCCTTTGCACTCATTATTTGCACTGCCGTTTACACTGATTTTATTTCTTCAAATCCCCCCGCCCTTATATCAGACTACCTCTACACTTCGGGCGAAAACACAAAAATTCTCGGCGAGGCAAAGCTTGTTGACAACACGCAGAATTTATCAGAAAATTACTTTGACTCTGCAATCATAAACCGAGAGCGCAGTCGTGATGAAGCACTCGAAACTTTGCAGGTTGTTGTGGACAGTGCCGAATCAATGCCCGATGTAAAAGACAAGGCACTTTCGGAAATGATGCTTATTGCAAGTCACATTGAAACAGAGAGCAATGTTGAGGAAATGATTAAGGCAAAAGGCTTTGAGGACTGTGTTGCAATTGTAAGCGGTGAAAACATAAATGTTATTGTAAAATCAACAGGTCTTTTACCCTCGCAAATTGCACAAATCACAGAAATTGTTATGGACCAGACAGGGCTTTCACCATCAAATATAAAAATTGTTGAATCCTCGGGCAAAGTGAATATCGCAAGTGATACTCCACTTGATGCGTGATTTTTTGACATAATACTTTATTTTTTTGCACAAATTTGTTGCATCTTTTAAAAAAAGAGAGTATAATATAAAAAATCAATTTTGTTGAGGTATAAATATGGAACTTCTAAAGCAAAGGATTTTAAAAGACGGAAACGTGGCTCCCGGCGGTGTTTTAAAGGTTGACTCTTTTTTGAATCACCAGATTGATGTTGAGCTTTACAACGAAATGGGAAAAGAATTTAAGCGTCTGTTCTCGGATGTTGAAGTGACTCGCATTCTTACAATAGAGGCATCAGGTATCGGTATTGCCTGCGTTGCGGCTCAGTATTTTAATGTTCCCGTTGTATTTGCAAAAAAGGCAAAGTCAAAGAACATTGACGGCGGCGTTTTCACAAGTCGCGTTGAATCCTTTACTCACGGAAAGACCTATGATATTATGGTTTCAACAAAATTTATAAACCCTTGCGACAAGGTACTTATAATTGATGATTTTCTTGCAAACGGCAAGGCGGCAATTGGTCTTATTGACATAGTGGAGTCTGCAGGAGCGCAGGTTTCGGGCATTGGAATCTGTATTGAAAAGGGATTCCAGTCAGGCGGAAAATACCTTCGTGAAAAGGGTATAAACCTTCACTCCCTTGCAGTTATAAAGTCTATGGACGACGAGGGCAATATTGAATTTGAAGACTAAACTTAAATCCGCACTATCTGTGCGGATTTTTTATATAAATCAATATTGACAAATATTTAACAATGTGTTATTATAGAAATATAGTGACAATACTATTTTATGAAAAGATAAAAGGAGGATTTCTCATGGCAAACAGATTTGTATTAAACGAAACATCTTATCACGGCAAAGGTGCAATAGATGCTATTAGCACTGAAGCTATCGCAAGAGGCTACAAAAAGGCTCTTGTATGTTCTGACCCCGACCTTATAAAGTTTGGTGTTACAAAAAAGGTTCTCGATGTTCTTGATGCATCAAAACTTTCCTATGAAATTTTCTCGGATATAAAACCCAACCCCACAATCGAAAACGTTCAGAGCGGTGTTGAAGCCTTCAAAAAAGCAGGTGCTGACTACATTATAGCAATCGGTGGCGGCTCTTCCATTGACACAGCAAAAGCTATCGGTATTATTATCACAAACCCCGAGTTTTCTGATGTAAGAAGTCTTGAGGGCGTTGCCGATACAAAGAAAAAGTGCTCACCCATTTTTGCAGTTCCCACAACTGCAGGAACTGCGGCTGAAGTTACAATAAACTATGTTATAACAGACGCGCAGAACAACAGAAAGATGGTTTGCGTTGACGTTCACGACATTCCCGAAGTTGCTTTCGTTGACCCGGATATGATGAGCACAATGCCAAAGGGCTTAACTGCCGCTACAGGTATGGACGCTCTTACTCATGCAATCGAAGGCTACATCACAAAAGGCGCATGGGAAATGTCGGATATGTTCCACATCAAAGCTATTGAAATTATTGCAAAGTCCCTCAGAAGTGCTGTAAACGGCGATGCTGACGGAAGAGAAGGAATGGCTCTCGGTCAGTACATTGCAGGCATGGGCTTTTCAAACGTTGGTCTTGGAATAGTTCACTCAATGGCGCATCCTCTTGGTGCTTTATATGATACACCTCACGGAATTGCAAACGCTATAATTCTTCCGACAGTAATGGAATACAACGCACAGAGCACAGGCGAAAAGTACAGAGAAATCGCAAAGGCTATGGGCGTGAAGAATGTTGATACAATGACAATCGACGAGGCAAGAAAGGCTGCCGTAGATGCAGTTAAGAAGCTTTCCGCAGATATCGGAATCCCTGCAACACTCAAGGACATTGTAAAAGAAGAAGATATTGCATTCCTCGCACAGAGTGCATTTGACGATGCATGCCGTCCCGGAAACCCGAGAGAAACAAGCGTTGAAGAAATCACCGCGCTCTACAAATCTCTCCTTTAATCAGTCTCCTTTTTTAATTATTTTATATCAAACGAAATCTCCTCAGAGCGCTTTTGCTTTGAGGAGATTTTGTTTTATTTTTTTATTTTATTTTTTCATAAATGCTGTTTGCAATTTCAAATATCCTGTCATCTTCCCCATTTTTAAGAGGTTTCAGTTTTTGCTTTTTAGGATATCCCCATATATTGAATACCCTCGGGCCTATCCATTCATTTTTGCCTGTTGATTCAAAAAGCCCTTTCAAAACCGACAAACTTGCCTTTTTTCGACTTTGGAAAATCACTTTCATTGGGTGTTTTATTATTGCAAACAAAAGCTTTGGATAATGATTTGTGATATTTGTAAATGTTATTCCCGGGTGAACTATACTCAAAGCATCGCTGTCTTTAAAAAGTTCCATCAAAGAGTATGTGAGAAATCTTTTTGCGTTTCCGTATGCAAGGTTTGCCTTTTTCTCGCCTGAAAAGTCGACATCATATTCGCGGATTTTCGAGTAATCTTTTGCAATACTCGAAACTGCAACAATTTTTCCGCTTCTTTTTTCTATATGTTCTTTGAGGGTGTTTGCAAGATAGAAAGGTGCTGCAAAATTTATCTGAAAAACATTATCAAGTCCTGCATCCGTAATTTTTCTCGGGATTGCATACGCACCTGCGTTTAATATAAGAAAATCAATTCCCTTTTGCAAAAGTTCCTGCGTTGCGGTCTTTACGCTTTGCATATCGGAAAGGTCGCACCTTACATAGTTCACATTCAAAGATTTATACTCTTTTTTAAGGCACTCGGAAAGTTCCGTTGCTTTTTTCTGATTTCTGTCGCAAAGCACAAGGTCTGCGCCGAGAAATGCAAGAAACCTGCAAAGCTGGTTTCCTATTCCGCCCGTAGATCCGCTTACTGCAACGCATTTTCCCTTAAGCGATTTTGTGTTTTTCAAAAGCCATTTATTGATTTTCATTTTGCTCTACCTTTTATATACGCATTTGCCATTGACAAATGTATATACAACATCAAAATTTTCATCAAGCACAACAATATCTGCAACTTTTCCCTCTTTGAGACTTCCAATTTCTTTATCCATTTTCAAATCTCTTGCAGGATTGAGCGATGCCATTTTTGAGATATCACAAAGTGGAATACCTAAAGAAACGAGATTTTTAACTCCGTCAAGAACTGTTCTTGTGCTTCCTGCGATTGTGCCGTCGGCGAGTGTTACGACACCGTCTTTGACATATCTTTTAACACCATCTACCTCAAACTCGGATACCTCAATTCCTGCCGCCGTACTTGAATCACTGATAATGCACATTTTATCTGCGCCCTTGATTTTATAAATCATCTTTACAATTTCAGGATGCAGATGTACAAAGTCGCAAATTACCTCGCACATTACCCTTTCATCATTCAAAGCCGCAACAACAACCCCCGGTTCTCTATGGTTTATACTGCGGGAGGCATTGAAGGTATGAGTCATTCTTTTTGCGCCCTTTTCTATTGCCTTTTTTGCACATTCAAAATCTGCATTTGTATGCCCCATTGACACGCAAATTCCCTTTGATGCCATATATTCGATAGCATCAAAAGCACCCTCCACTTCGGGAGAAATTGTCATTATTTTCAAAAGTCCCCCGCCTATTTCTATCATTTTATCAATTTTTTCTTTGTCCGGCAAAATAAGGTCTTTTTCATTCATAGCACCTTTTTTTGATGCCGACAAAAACGGACCCTCCGAGTGAATTGCCAGAATTTTACAACCATCGCAATTTTCTGATGCGTCTTTTATCTTGTTAAAATCCAAAAGTCTTTTATCAAAGTCTCCTGCCGCCGAGCAAAGCGCAATTCCCGTAACTCCCCGACTTGCCTCAAAAATTGTTATTTTATTTATATCGGCTTTGTCGTTTTCAACTCTCTCGTTTACAGCACCGTGAAGATGAGTATCAATAAATCCCGGAAGCACATACATTCCGCTGACATCTATTTTTTCATCATCACTTAAACTGTCACTGATTTTGGTTATAACTTTATCTTCAATTTTAACATCCGTATTTTCAAGTGTAAAATTTTCAGTCATAACTTTTCCGCCGGAAAGTACCATGATTTTTTTCTCCTGTCAAAAAAAGTGATTTTATATTTGCATTATATCAAATCTATTTTCATTTTTCAACAAAATAAATTACATTTTTGCACATTTTTCCGCGGTGTCGGGCTTATGCCTCGACACCGTACTCGAACTTTTGCACCGCGGCAAAAGTTCCAAAAACGCGCTGATGCTCAAAAGAGCATTCGGCGAACAAAAGAAACAATTTGATTATAAAGGAAAAC
>JAZSLO010000182.1:0-2961 GCA_045535415.1 Eubacteriales bacterium | reverse complement strand
TGTTCATAATAAGATAAGGGGACTGTCACCATTCCCGGGCGCAATCACACATCTTAACGGCAAGGTTTTGAAACTTTATCAAAGCTTTGTGTGTGATGAGCAGTTTGACGGAACATGCGGCAGTGTTGTCCGTCTTAATAAAGAGGGAATATTTGTAAAATGTAAAAACGGTGCTGTAAGAATCACAAAAGTAAAACCCGAAGGAAAGGGAATAATGACAAGCGCTGACCTTATAAACGGCAGAAAAATATCACTTGGGGATGTGCTTTCTGCCAAATAAATAAATTTTGGAGGGAATATATGTTTTTTCCATACCTTTATTCACAGGATTCACTTTACACATATATTTTGATTGTGCTTCCCTGTATGCTTTTGGCTCTGTGGGCAAGCGCAAATGTAAATTCAACTTATAATAAGTATTCAAAAATTATATCAACAAGCGGCTGGACAGGGTATGATGCCGCAAGAAGAATCTTAGATGCAAACGGACTGTCAAATGTTCAGATTGAAAGAGTATCGGGAAATTTGACTGACCATTATGACCCAAAGGCAAATGTAATACGACTTTCAGATAGCGTGTATTCAAATAAGAGTGCGGCGGCAATCGGTGTTGCGGCGCATGAGGCGGGACACGCAGTTCAGCATGCAGTGGGCTATGGTCCGATAAAACTTCGAATGGCAATAATCCCTGTTTGTAATCTTGGCTCAAATCTTGCAATGCCCCTTGTATTGATAGGACTTCTTTTGTCAAACTATGCTCTTGCAAATGTAGGACTTCTTGCTTTTTCACTTGCAACAGTGTTTCAGCTTGTGACACTTCCCGTTGAATTCAATGCTTCAAGACGCGCAATGGCGGCGCTTTCGGATAGCGGATATATGACAGATAACGACCTTAAAAATTCAAGAAAAGTGCTTACTGCGGCAGCTCTTACCTATGTTGCAGCACTTGCAGTATCCCTTGCAAACCTTTTAAGACTTATTGTTCTTGTAAACGGAAACAGAAGGAACAGGTAAAAATATAAATGACACCGAGAAAAGCGGCGGTACTGTCGCTCAATTCAAGTATAAAAAACGGAAAATTTGTAAATCTTGAACTTGATTCTGCTATAAAAAAATACGGATTCGAGGGTAAAGATAAAGCATTTTATACAGCACTTCTTTACGGAACTGTCGAGAGAAAGATAACGCTTGATTATATTATTTCAAAACTTTCAAGTGTTGAAATGTCAAAGATTCAAAATCTTGTTATGTGTATTCTCGAAACAGGACTTTATCAGGTGTTTTTTATGGATAAAGTGCCGGATAGTGCTGCTTGTAATGAAGCAACGGAACTTGTAAAGGTGACTTGCCCTAACGCTTATGCAGGCTTTGTCAATGCGATAATGAGAAATGCTGTCAGAAAAAAGACAGAGATTTTAAATGAAATACAAAATCTCAAAGGAACATTTGGTATATCCGTAAAATATAGCATACCTGAATGGCTTGTAAAAATGTGGGATGAGGATTTTGGGTGCGCGCAGGATATTGTAAAGGCGCTTTGCGAAAGAATCCCTTATACACCTTTGAGAATAAATACCTTGAAAATAAGTGCTGATGAGTATTTGTCAAAGATTGATAAGAGTATCAAGGCAAGTAAAGTTTATGACGGACTTGTAACTGTTTCGGGTTCTTGTAATGTTAAGGAAATGTACGGCTATGACGATGGACTTTTCTTTGTTCAGGATATGTCATCGTACCTTACTGCATCGCTTATAAATAAAGATTCTGTAAAGGCGCAAAATCCCATAATTGTGGATACTTGCGCGTGTCCGGGAGGAAAGACATTTTCAAGTTGTATAAATCTCGAAGATAAATGCAGTGTGTATTCGTTTGACCTTCACGAAAACAGATTAAAGCTTATAAATGACTCGGCAAAGAGACTTGGTCTTTCAAATATAAATACTAAGGCTCTTGATGCAAGATGTCCCGACGAGAGTCTTTTTGGAAAAGCGGATGCTGTTATTTGTGATGTTCCGTGCTCGGGACTTGGAATTATAGCAAAGAAACCCGATATAAGATATAAAAAATATGAGGAAATAGAAAGACTTCCCGAAATTCAAAAGCAAATACTTTGCGAGAGCGCAAAGTATGTAAAGAAGGGTGGATTTATTATATATTCCACCTGTACTTTGAGAAATGCGGAAAATATAGATGTTGTAAATGATTTTCTTAAAAGTAATAAAGACTTTTCGCTTTGTAAAACAGGACTTTTGGGAGATGACACGGGAATGTATACATTCCTTCCGCATATAACGGGAACTGACGGTTTCTTTGTTGCAAAATTAGTAAAAAACTAAAATAATCGGAGAATAATTTGGAAAAAATTGATATTCAAAGCTTGAATCAGGAAGAACTCAAAGAATTTCTTGATGATTTAAGTGAAAAAACAGGTGTAAAAATTCAAAAGTTCAGGGCAGACCAGATTTATTCGTGGCTGACAAAAGGTATTTTGTCTTTTGACGAAATGGTGAATGTTCCAAAGGATATAAGAGGTGTGCTTTGCGAAAACGCATTTCTTGCAACCCCCAAGGTTTATAAGAAACTTGTGTCAAAAATCGACGGAACGGTAAAATATCTCTTTGAACTTTATGACGGTGAATATATCGAAAGCGTGTTTATGAGATATAAGCACGGAAATACACTTTGTATATCATCTCAGGTAGGCTGCCGTATGGGATGCAGATTTTGTGCATCAACTCTGACAGGACTTAAAAGAAATCTTTTGCCGTCTGAAATGACAGGTCAGGTGCTTGCAGCACAGAATGATACGGGTGAGCGCGTTTCCAATATTGTAATGATGGGAATAGGCGAGCCGCTTGATAATTACGATATTGTTTTAAAGGTTCTCGCAAATGTAAACTGCGAAAAAGGACTTAATATTGGTCTTCGTCATATTTCACTTTCAACCTGCGGTGTGTGTGA
>JAZSLO010000096.1:0-15076 GCA_045535415.1 Eubacteriales bacterium | reverse complement strand
AATCTTTACGGTCTTCTTAATATAGCCAATAAAGAAGGGTGCAATATAGTACTTTACGGACACACACATATTGCAAAACATATGAAACTTTCAAATGTAGACTTTTTTAATCCCGGAAGTCTGACAAGTCCCAGGGACTATACAAACGGAACATACGGAATAATAAACATAGATAAAAATAAAGCTGAATTTGAAATAAAGGAGATAGAGAAATGACATTCAGGCCTGTATCCAAAAACAAAAAAGAAAAAGTGTTTTTTATAATGAGTGCAATTCTTTGTATTTTGCTATTTGTTTTGTCTTCTGTCGTTTCAAGGTTTGTTGTTCTTTATCAGATTTCGGCAATTGTAATTGCAGTTGTAAGCATTGAAATATTTATGAAATTTGTTGCAAGTGACTATGTTTATGAGGCGACAGAAACCTGCCTTAAAATATATAAAATCATCGGCAAAAAAAGTATATGTGTTGCAAGTCTTGATTATAACAATTCGTACTCTCTTGTAATGACAAATGATGAGTATAAAGAAACTAAAGAAAAATATCCTAAAATCACATATAATATAAATTACGCAAAGAATATAAGTCCAAGAGATTTTTGTGTGTATATCTTTGATTTTAACGGCAAAAATGTACTTTTAAAATTTGAACCCGATAAAGTTTTTTGTGATTTTGTAAATCGCAGAATTAGTGAAATAAAAAGAGATATAAACGGTTTGGAGATATAAAAATGGAAAATATAAATGAAGTTTTACTTTTAAAATTCGGTGAGGTTGTACTTAAAGGTCTTAACAGGTCATACTTTGAAGGGCTTATGATAAAAGATACTGTTTCAAGACTTAGAAAAGTCGGAAACTATAAAGTAGAAAGCCTGCAGTCTGTTTTGTATGTAACACCACTTGACGATGATGCAAAAGAGAATATTGATATTGCACAAAAAGAATGTGCAAAGGTATTTGGTATTGTAAATGTTGCAAGAGCGATAAAAGTTGAAAAGGATATGGATATAATAAAAAAAGCATCCGTATTCTATACAAAGGAAGTTCTTTCAAATGTCAGAACCTTTAAGGTTGAGGCAAGACGCTCTGACAAAACATTTCCTCTTAAATCGCCTGAAATTTCAAGAGAGTGTGGCGGCGAAATCCTTAGAAACAATAAGCATTTAAAAGTTGATGTAAATAACCCCGAGGTGACAGTACGAGTTGAAATAAGAGGAGAAAACGCTTATATTCACTCAAAAGGAATTGAGGGTGCGGGCGGAATGCCCCTTGGCAGTGCAGGAAAAGCTCTTCTTTTGCTTTCGGGTGGAATAGACAGCCCTGTTGCAGGTTATATGTGTGCAAGAAGAGGTGCGGCTCTTGAGGCACTTCACTTTGAAAGCTATCCTTATACAAGCATTCAGGCAAGAGAAAAAGTTCAGGAGCTTTGCTCTGTTATGCAGGACACCTGCGGTCAAATTAAGTTTACTGTTATATCGGTTACAAAAATTCAGGAAGAAATAAAGAATAGCTGCAGGGAAGAATATTTTACACTTATACTTCGCAGATTTATGATGCGCCTTGCACAAATGTGTGCGATTCAGTATAAATGTAAGGCGGTAATTACAGGCGAAAGTCTTGGTCAGGTTGCAAGTCAGACGATGGGCGCTTTGATGGTTACAGACAGAGTTGTAACAGATGTTCCTGTTTACAGACCACTTCTTGCACTTGATAAAGAAGATATAATAAAAACTGCAAGAAAAATCGGCACATTTGATATTTCAATTTTGCCGTTTGAAGATTGCTGTACTGTATTTACTCCAAGACATCCTGTTACAAATCCTATTCTTTCAAATGTTGAGGAAGAAGAGGCAAAACTTGATATAGAAGCACTTTTAAATGAGGCATTTTTAACAAGACAGAATATTGAGGTGTAAGAATTTATGACTTGTGAAGTTCTGTGTATCGGCAGTGAAGTATTAAAAGGCGATGTTGTGAATACAAATGCCGCATATATTTCAGCAAAACTCTCGGAAATTGGTTTTGATGTAATGTATCATACGGTGTGCGATGATAATGCACAAATTCTTCAAGAATGTGTAACACGGGCACTTGAAAGATGTGATGTTGTAATTACAACGGGTGGTCTTGGTCCGACATATGACGATATAACACTTGAAATCTGTGCAAAAGCACTCTGTAAGAATGTAGTATTTGATGCAAATGTTCTTGATAGCATACAAGGGTATTTTTCAAGAATGGGAAGAGTAATGACCGACAATAACAAAAAGCAGGCAAATGTTATTGAGGGCGCAAAGGTGTTTGCCAACTCTCGCGGAACTGCCCCCGGGATGTGTGCACAAAGTGACGGCAAAACAATAATTTTGCTTCCCGGTCCACCAAGAGAAATGAGTGTTATGCTGGATGAACAGGCAATTCCATATCTTTGTACTCTTACGGACGAGAGCATTTGTGCTGTAAATATCAATACATTTGGTATGGGTGAATCTATGCTTGAAGATACTTTGGGCGATATTATGAAAAAAAGCACAAACCCGATTGTAGCACCTTATGTTGATGCAGGTGAAGTTAGAGTTAAGGTTACGGCAAAGGCTAAAAATGAAGATGATGCACAAAATCTTGCTTACAATACTGTAAATCAAATCAGGGATATTCTTGGTGATGTGGTTTATGGAATAGACGAAAAATCAATTCAGAGCGTTTTGGTCAAGTTTCTTTCGGAAAAAGGTAAAACAATATCGACGGCTGAATCCTGCACGGGCGGACTTTTATCAAAAATGATAACTGATGTTTCAGGCTCAAGCGAGGTTTTCGGTTTTGGCGTCTGCACATATGCAAATGAGGCTAAAATGAAAATGCTTTCCGTTAATCAAGAAACTCTCAAAGAATACGGCGCCGTTTCCGAGCAAACTGCAATGCAGATGGCACAGGGCATAAGAAATTTGTCGGGCTCTGATATTGCACTTTCTTTAACGGGAATTGCAGGTCCTGGAGGCGGAACTGACGAAAAGCCTGTCGGACTTGTATATCTTGGGGTATCAACAAAAGAAAAAACTTATGCTAAAAAGCTTTTGCTTTCAAGACATAAAAGCACAGACAGGGATTATATTAGAACTCTTGCAGCAAAGAATGCGATAATGGAAGCAATAAAAATTTTACGGAGCAATTATAATGATTCAGGAATCAAAACAGATTATTGAAATTTTAAAACTTGATGTTTTAAAGATAATATTTTCATCGCCTTATAAAAAGGATGAGAATTATAAAAAGTGTGTTGCAAAACCTGTTGTAATTTCCGCGGAATGTGTATTTCAGTTTGAAACATTTAAAGGAAATCAGGCTTTTCACGAGAATGTTTCTATGGAAAATCTTTGTGATGCCGTTCTTGAAAGATTTGAAAATGTATTTTCACAAATGCAAATTTTTACAAAAGATTATATATATTCTCTAAAGCTTTCAAAAAAAGGAAAACTCTTGCAGACAAGATGCAAAAATCAGGAGTATACGCAAAGCACTCCCGATTTGTCACACAATAAAAAGAAAAACTATATAATTGATGTTGAAAACGCGCCACAAGTTCTCGTTGACCTTGGAATAATCACAAATGACGGCAAAATTAAAAATTCGATGTTTGATAAGTTCAAACAGATTTGCCGTTTTTGCGAGATGATTGACGATGTTGTTTCAAAAGATGAGAGGGAAGAATATAATATAGTCGATTTCGGTTGCGGAAAATCGTATCTCACTTTTGTTGTTTATCATTATTTTACTAAAATAAAGGGTAAAAAAGTAAACATTACGGGACTTGATTTGAAAAAGGATGTTATTGAAAAATGCAACAGTCTTTCAAAAAAGTACGGATGCGAAAATCTCACATTTTTGTGCATGGATGTAAAGGACTATGTTCCAAAAAACAAAGTCGATATGGTAATTGCTCTTCACGCTTGTGATATTGCAACAGACTATGCTTTGTACTCTGCATATAAGTGGAATTCCGATTACATTTTCTCAGTTCCTTGTTGTCAGCACGAAATGAATAAAAATATCAAAAATAATACAAATTCAATATTTTGTGACTACGGTTTTATAAAGGAAAGATTCTGCGCTCTCGCTACGGACACTATAAGGGCGAAATTGCTCGAAAGCGTCGGCTTTGGTGTAGATATACTTGAATTTGTAAGTCCCGAATTTTCGCCTAAAAATACGCTTATACGAGCAAAGCGCTCAAACAAGATAAATTTCGGCAAAAAGAAAACCGCACTTTCTCAAATTCAGGACTTTGAGAATATGTTCGGATGTAAAATAACATTGCAAAAGTTTTTGTATCCCGAAGAATAAAAAAAGAGTTCACAGCCAAAAACTGTGAACTCTTTAATTTTTTATTTAATACTTGATAAGTGACTTGAGAATATCGCGGCACACGACGCTGCGGGGAGGGAATACTTTGCATTTTGGTTTGCGTATGGAATGTGCACTACCAAATCCGCATTTTCGTAAAATACAGATGATATTCCACGCTTTTCGCCGCCGATAAAAAGAATAAAGGGAAAGTCAGGTTTGAAATCGCAAAGGGGGATAGAACTTTGCGATAAAGCCGCACATACAATTTTGACACCGCTATTCTTTATCATTTGCAGAGTCTCGCTGTCGTCAATACTCTGTGACATTTCGCACATTTCGCTTGCACCAGCAGAACTTCTTGCAACACTGCCTGCACTTTGCATCCAGCTTCTTTGAGGAACGATAAATCCTTTTGCTCCAAGTGCAAATGAATTTCTTATGCAATATCCGAAATTATACGGGTCTTCAATTCCGTCAAGAAATATACTGTATCCGCCCTCGTTTTTGAGCATTTCAAGATGCACATCAAGCGGCATATACTGCCTTTCTGAGCAAAATGCTAAAAATCCGCCGTGAGTTGTTCCCGAGATTTTGTTTTCAAGAGCTGTTTTTTCAATATAATCTCTTTCGCAAAGTTCAAAGGGAATATTGTTTTGTTTTAAAAAAGATATAAAGTGAGTTGTTTTTCTATCCCGTTCTTTATATTTCTTCAAATCCACAAGAACTTTTTCAATTTTGCGCTTATTTGAGTTTATTGCGCTTTGAATTGAAACTATTCCCTCAAGGATTGTATTACTGTTCATTATCCTTAACTGTTTCTTCAACAGCACCGTTCTTGAAAGCGCCTGTATAAGTTGTTCCGCTTGTGAATGTATATGTTCCTTGTCCTTCGAGAACACCGTTTACAAACGCACCCTCATACTTTTCACCGTTAGCCCATGTGTATGTGCCGTTTCCTGTTCTTGCATCGTCCTTGAAATCGCCGACATATTCGTCACCGGTTGCAAAGTGAAGTTTAGGCTTTCCTGTATAAACCATTCCACCCTCAAGATTTACTGTCACAACTTCACTGCCGTTCTTCTTGTCATTTTCAAACGAGCCGTAATAGTAAGAGCCGTCTGCCCAGTGGTATTCGCCAAGTCCGTTTTTCATATTATCTTTAAATTCACCATAGTAGTATGAGCCGTCAGCGAAGGTGTATTTTCCTGTTCCGTCCATTCTTCCGTCAACAACACTTCCTTCATATTTGTCGCCGCCTCCGAAAGTGATAACAGCAGAACCTGTTCTTGCGTCATTTACAAAGTCGCCTTCATACACATCACCGCTTGATTTGTAAGTGATTTTGCCCTGACCCTGACGCATAATTCCGTCAAAGTTTCCTTCAAAAACATCACCTGTTGTGTAAGTAACTGTTCCGAAAGAAGATGTTTTTTCTTTTTCAAGTTTGCCTTTTGTTCCGTCGGAATACTTTAATGTTCCCTTGTAGGGCTGTGAGTCATAAACCCAGCCTGAGAATTTAACATTTTCTGTCTTTATGTATCTGTAACCGAGAGAATAAATAATCACTCCTGCAACTGCAAGAAGTATTAAAGTTGCAAGAATAATATAGTATATTGGATTCAATGCCTTAGTCTTTGTCTTTGCCATGATGTTTCTCCTTTATGTGCTTAGTTTTCAGGCTTTGGGATTGACGGGGAAGTGGTTTCTCCGTCTTTGCCGGAATTTATATCTTGTGTGTCGTCAACAGTGTTTGTGCCAACAACTTTGTCTTCTTCTAACGTATCTTCATCTGTTGGTATTTCGTCTAAAATATCAGGCTTAAAAATCACATCATACTCTTCTTTGCTTTGTTCCTGATTCTGTACACCCGATACAACTTCGTTTTTGTTTGTTCCCGAAAAGACGCCTTTTGAGTATGAAGTCAGGAAATTTATAATTCCTTCTGCAAAGAATGCAAGTATTATAAGTGCAACGCAAAGTGCAAATGTAATTAATCCTGATGAAGATTTTGCACTGTATTTTTTGAGCGCCATATCTGAGGTTTCTTTGTCAATATAAAACAAACATTGTTTATCGGGGGAGTTCTTGCAAATTTCTCCGTGAACTTTTTCATATTTTTGATTTTTGAAACCAATAATTCTTGAAAGTCCCATCTGACCTTTTATGCTTGATACAATAATTGCAACATCAAGGGTATTTTTTATTCCGAGGTTTTCAAGTGTTTTTGCTGTATCAAAATCAAAGCACTCATTTTGTACCAGTGATTTTATAAACTTTGAAAGGGCTGAAATCTGCACGGAGTAATAAATTATTGCAATTATTATACCAAAGCAGATTGCCCAAACTACAACTGTTGTAGTTGATATAGTATTTGGCAACAAGTTCACCTCCGCATCAGGATTCGCTGAATATGTCGTCACCGCAAAGAAGTTTTAAAAGTGCCTCTAAATCTTCGTTGCCGTAATATTCAATTTCAAGTTTGCCTTTGTTTGTGTTCTTTTTAACATCGTGAATAAAGGTTTTTCTGCCGAGTTTTGAGGAAATCTTGTCTTCAAGTGTGTCAAGATAAATTCTCTTTTTGGTAAAAAGCGCTTCCTGTTTTACCTTTTTTGCTTTATTCTGATTAAGAGTGTTCTTTACAAGAGTTTCTGTTTCTCTGACAGACAAATCGTTTCTTACAACAACTTGCAAAACAGATACTATAAGATCCTCGTTTCCAAGACCTAAAAGTGCTCTTGCATGGCCCTGTGTTATGTCACCGGAAACTATTGTTGAAATAACTTCCTCTGGTAAAGTCAGAAGTCTTAAACTGTTTGTGAGTGCAGGTCTTGAAATGCCGACAATTTCGGCAGTTTTTTCCTGAGTTAAACCGTATTCGTCAATAAGTCTTTTAAGACCTTTTGCAAGTTCGATAGGATTCAAATCTTCTCTCTGAAGATTTTCAACAAGCATAATCGCTGCAGCATCTGTGTCACTTATATCCTTTATTACAACGGGAATTTCATGAAGACCTGCCATATTTGAGGCTCTCCAGCGTCTTTCACCTGAAATAATAGTATATTTTTCCTGCAGAAGCTTTGATGCAGCATTTTCATTTTCAGTCTTTGCTCTTCTTACAACAAGCGGCTGAAGAACGCCGTGTGTTTTTATTGATTCGCAAAGAGTGCTCAACGCCTCTTCATCAAAATCTTTTCTCGGCTGATTTTTGTCAGGCTCAACATCAGAGAGTCTAACATATTTTATATCGCTTGCAGAATCTTGTGTCTGAGAATCAAAGGAGTATGAATTGTCGGAAAAGAGTGCATCAAGACCTTTTCCAAGACCTGTTTTCTTAGGCATTTTAATACCTCTCAATCTAAAAAATAATTTATATAATGATAAACCAAATATGTGAACGCAGTATAAACTAAAACTGGAAATATAAAAAGGGATTGAATGAGTTTCCGGCAAGGTGTGATGTGCACATCAAAACCAGCGCGAATAAAAGGACAACTCTTGCCGTGTTTGAAACTATGCTTGTAAATTTGTTTTTGCCGGATAAATAATTATACAGTTTTTCAATGCACTTCATAAGGGGTGTGCAGAAAACAAGTGCAAGAATAAGCCAGTAGAGATTGTTGAGTATTTCAAAGACAACCTGCGTGTCGGACAACACTCCCGTATTTCCAAACATTGCACCGATATATGATGTTGCCCTCGAAAATGAGTCAAACCTGAAGAATACAAAGCCGATATTAACCGCACAAAGAAGGTATATGTGTTTGATTAAAGATGGTATTTTTTCAAACTGTTTGTTGAATACTCTCTCAAGCATTATAAGTGCACCGTTGTAAAGCCCCCAGACAATAAAGTTCCAGTTTGCGCCGTGCCAGAAGCCTGTCAAAAACCAGGTGATAAAGAGATTTCTGAAAACTTTTTTCTTGTTTCCTCCAAGGGGAATGTAGACATAGTCGCGGAAGAAAGATCCGAGTGTCATATGCCATCTGCGCCAGAATTCTGATATTGACTTTGAAATATATGGGTAATTGAAGTTTTCGGGGAAATTAAAACCGAAAATGTGTCCAAGACCGATTGCCATATCGGAATATCCCGAAAAGTCAAAGTACAACTGGATTGTAAACATCACGATCCCAAACCAAGCACCGAGTGTTGAAAGGGAGGATATATCCGAGAACATATACTTGTCCGCAAAAACACCTGCTGCATTTGCAACAATAACTTTTTTTGAAAGACCGATTATAAATCTGTATGCTCCGTGTGATATTTTTTCAAGATTTATATTTCTATTTTCTATCTCTTTTTCAACATCGGAATATCTTACAATCGGACCTGCAACAAGTTGGAAATACATTGAAAGATACAAAAGATATTTGAAAAACGACTTTTGTGCATTTACTTTTCCTCTGTAAACATCAATTACATAAGTTAAAGTCTGGAAAGTGTAGAAAGAAATGCCAATGGGGAGTGCAAATCTCGGCACATAAAGGCTTGTTCCAAGAAGTGTATTTGTGTTTGAAATAAGAAAGCCGGAATATTTGAAAACTATAAATATTCCAATATCACACAAAACAGATAAAAGTAAAAATAACTTTGATTTAGGAGTCCCTCTGTACTTTTCAATTTTTTTTGCATTCAGGTGGTCAAGAAATGCCGTTAAGGTCAAAAGAGCAACCCATATAGGCTCACCCCACGCATAAAATGTGAGAGAGAAAATAATAAGTATTGCATTTTTTGCTTTTAGATTCGGGAGTGCAAAGTATAATATTAAATTGAGCGGTAAAAATAAATATAAAAATATAAGGTCTGCAAAAACCATCTGTTTAACTCCTAAAATAAAATGAGGTGCTTTATGGATAAAAGAAATTTTTCCGAAAAAGAAAAGAAAAAGTTTCGTGAATATGCCGAAAAGAATTCGCCAAGGTCAAATCTTTTAAAAGACTGTATTTATTCATTTGTTGTCGGAGGAATAATTTGCGTTATAGGTCAGGGAATAACCGATATTGCAAAAAATCTTGGTGTAAACTCTGAGAATGTAAAAACCTTAACGCCTGTTGTTCTGATTTTTTTGTCAATTCTTTTAACCGGTCTTGGTGTGTATTCAAAAATTGCAAAAAAAGCAGGGGCAGGCACGCTCGTACCTATAACAGGCTTTGCAAATGCCGTTGCATCGCCTGCAATTGACTCGCGCTCGGAGGGGTATGTGCTGGGTGTTGGCGCTAAAATTTTTACAATTGCAGGTCCCGTTATTGTCTTTGGAACAGCCGCTTCAGTAGTCTGGGGGATTATTTACTATATAACAAAGGTGTTGTAATTATTCAAGTATAATTTCCTCAAGGTCAATTGCCGCATTTGCGTCAAATCTTGTACGGGCTGGAATTTCTGCTTTTTTGGAACAAACCTTGCAGGATACAACCGCTTTGTCGTAGTCAAGAAGAACTTTAAATGCCTTTGAACCGCAGGGACACTTGATTTTTTCCTGCTTTTGAACTTCGCCTATTGCGAAAACAACCTCACGCATAACACTGGTGTCGGCAACAAGAATGTCGGCACCTTTTTGTGCACCCTCGTCTTCCTTGTTTTCTTCCATTAGAGCGGAAATCAAAGCACCGCTTGCGTCGATTTCGTCCTCAACATTGTCCTCATCACCGATAAAACAAATGTCAAGTCCTGTGAATGTGCATTTAAGTACAAATATATCTCTTTCAAAAAATATGCTTTCCGACACTTTGTACGGATGCGGATGCGGACACATAAGGCAGGGAACAGTTAAATTTATTGTTTCACCTGTCTTTTTTATATCAAGTTTTGATTTTCTGCACTCGGTACATACAAGGGATACAGGCTCATCGAGTCTTTCTCTTGAAATGTCGCTTGTAATAACAGCACCGCAAAACTGGCATCTGAATGCTACTCTTGTTTTTCTCATAATTTAATCCTTTTTTTAAATTGTAATATTGTTTATACATCTTTCGTAGTAAAAGAGATATTGCTGGGCAATACCTGCGTTTTGTCCCTCAAAATGAATGCTTGGTTTCTCACTGTAATACTTTGATAAAACCTTTTTTACCCATACATCAACGGGAAATGCGTCGTGCTTTCCAAAACCGAAAAGCAAAGTACAAAGCGCAACTTTAGGTCCGACGCCTTTAATTTGCAAAAGTTGTTGCATAGCATCGGGCGTGTTCATTTTAAAAACATCTTCAAGAATAATTTCTTTTTGAGAAATTTTTTGTGCAGCATCAAAAATATATTTTGCACGAAATCCTGTTTTAAGTGCGAAAAGTTCGTCAACACCTGCATTATATAAAGCTTCGGGTGTGGGGAATGAATATCTCATTTCGCCGTCAAATTCACCGATAGGCTTTCCGAATTTTTTGCTTAAATTTTCAATTATACCTTTGATTCTCGGAATGTTGTTGTTCTGGCTTATTATAAACGAGAGTAGAGTTTCCCACATTTCCTGACGTAAAATACGAATGCCTGAATATGATTTTGCGGCATTATAAAGATGCTCGTCGTCATGAAATGATTCAATAATTTCACCATAATCTCTTGAAAGGTCGAAAAATGTGTGCCAAATGCTGTCAAATTCTTCTCTTGTTGTGTTATATAAAATTAAACTATCGTCTGTTTCCTCGATTTTCAGATATTTTGAAAAAGCAACACCTGAATAAATATTGTCATTTTCATCAATTCTGTTGAATCTGAAACACTGACCACACGAAAAAATATCGTTAAGATTAAAATTGTCGGGCTTTTTTATATGTAAATCTTTTGTGTTTGTATTCATTATTTCACCGCTATAGTTGAATTATTTAAAATCTTGTGATAGAATGATTCAAAAGGATGTGATTTTCTTGAAAGAAAAAATATATACAATTCCCGTAAATGAAGCCTTTTCTAAAGGTGATGGTTGCCCGTTCTGTACTCTCAGAACAAAACTCGAAGATGAGGAAAGAGAACTTATAATGGGCGCATCAATGATGGAGCCGGATATTCGAATTATGACAAATAAACTCGGCTTTTGCAAAAAGCATTTTGAAAAAATGCTCACAATGAATAATAAACTTAGCCTTGCTTTGATGCTTGAAAGCCACCTTAAAGAAGTCTCGGCAAAGACAAGAATTTATAAAGACTCACTACTTTTGAGGGATAACAGTAAAAAAGCATATGAGAATATGAGAAAAATACATAAAACCTGTTATATCTGCGAAAGGGTTGACGAAAAGTTTGAAAAAATGATGCTTTGCGCCGTGTACCTTTGGGAACATGAGGAAGATTTTAGAGAAAAGTGCAAAAATCAGAAATTCTTCTGTTTTGAGCATCTGTCAACTTTCCTTGAATACGCATCAATCAAAATGGACAAGAAAAATCATTCAAAGTTTGTTGAAAATATAGGCTCAGTTCAGGATAAATACATTGAAGAACTTTTGGGTGATGTTTCGTGGTTCTGCAAAAAGTTTGATTACAGATTTGATAATGAGCCCTGGGGCAATTCAAAAGATTCTGTTGAAAGATGCATAAAAGTCCTTGAGGGCGAATATTAAAATACAATTATTCTTTAGACGCCGTTTCTTGCGGCGTCTTTTTTGCTATTTCATAGCAAAGTGCCATAAGCGAGTCGCCGAGATGCACGTTTTCAATGACAAGGTTTTTGTCGGAAAGTTCGATTTCTGCGTTAGAAAAGTTCCAGAAACCGCGTATTCCGTACTGTGAAAGCATCTCAACTGTTTCTTTAGCAACTGCCTTTGGTGTGGTAATTACTGCAATATCAATGTTGTTAGTCTTTAAAAACTCTGATATTGAATCAAGAGACATAATAGTAAGGTCTTCAACTTTAGAGCCAATTATGTTTTTATCAATATCAAAAAGACCTTTTATGGCAATTCCGCGCTTTGCAAAAAGGGGATTCCAAGCGAGTGCGTGGCCGAGATTTCCCATACCGATGATTATTGCATTGAAATTTCTGTCAACACCTAAAATGTGTGAGATTTCAACATAAAGAGAGTTTACATTGTAGCCGTAACCCTGCTGACCAAAACCACCAAAACAATTAAGGTCCTGTCTTATCTGGGAGGCTGTGACATTCATTCTCTCGGATAAATCTTTTGATGAGATTCTTGCAATGTCAAGTCTTATAAGCTCTCTTAAATAGCGAAAGTATCTTGGCAGTCTTCTTATTACTGCTTTTGATATGTTTTTGTCGATATTTTTGTTTGTCATATGTATTTTTCTCCGTAAATTTTATAAAACATTTACTCGTTTACAATATTTATGTTTACATAATTATTCCACAGTTTCAACAGAGTTTTCCACAGAAAAATATGGAAAATGGCGTCGAAAAGCGCGGACAAGCCTTGAAAATACGAAATTCAGCATTATGTTTTCCACAAATTGTGGAATACTTTTGTGATAAAAATCCAAGGTATTATGTAAATGAATGTTAAAAATTAAAGTTTGTCAACATCCATTGTGGCATAAGCGTTGAGAGATGTGTCAGCGCATTTTTTGCCTGATTTGTATTCATAATATCCTTGTGCGCCTATCATAACTGCGTTGTCACCGCAAAGGCAAAGCGGAGGCACAAAAAGTTTAACGCCGTGTTTGTCGCACAAATCAGAAATTGCTTTTCTTATGTGAGAATTGGCACTTACACCGCCTGCAAGTACAAATTTCCCGGATGTGAATTTCTCTTTGTCAAGGAAAAGTTTTTCAACATTTGTCACAATCGCACTTACAACGGCGTCAGTAAATGATGCCGCAAAATCTGCTTTGTCAATTTCTTTTCCTGCCTGTTGTGCATTATGCAGATAATTTATAGCATTTGTTTTAAGTCCAGAAAACGAAAAATCAAAGGGGTTGTCCTTTAACGAGGCTTTAGGGAAGGGAATTGACTTTGTTTTGGATTGTGATGCAAGTGCATCAAGCTTTGCACCGCCGGGGTAACAAAGACCAAGAAGTCTTGCAACCTTGTCAAAGGCCTCGCCTGCCGCATCGTCGCGTGTTGCGCCGATAATTTCAAAATCTGTGTATGAATTTACATTTATAAGCGATGTATGACCGCCCGAAATTACAAGCGACGAAAATGGAGGTTCAAGAAATTCTTTATTTTCTTCACCGTTGAAATGAACATAGTTTGCTGCAATGTGACCTCTTATGTGGTGAACGGGGATAAGAGGAAGATTGTATTTGAACGCAAGACTTTTTGCAAAATTTACACCCACAAGAAGCGCACCAATAAGACCTGGGCAGTTTGTAACCGCAATAGCATCAATATCATTCATTGTCATTTTTGCATCTTCAAGAGCTGATTTTGTAAGATGTGAAATTGCCTCTGTATGTGCACGCGATGCAATTTCAGGTACAACACCGCCGTATACAGCGTGAATGTCAATTTGTGAATTTACTTTGCTTGATAATATATATCTTCCGTCTTTGACAACTGCCGCTGCAGTTTCGTCACAAGAGGATTCGAGAGCTAAAATGTTCATATGAGTATCCTTTCGGAAATTTATAAATTAAGAGTTAAAAGATAAGCGTGTTCAGTCGGATTTTTATAAAAATTCTTTCTTTCACCGACTTTTGAAAAACCGAATTTTTCATAAAGCTTTACTGCAGGAGTGTTGGAGCCTCTTACTTCAAGCGTTATAGTAAGGCAGTTTTTGTCCTTTGAAATATCAATAAGCTTTTGTAAAAGTGCAGAGCCAATATGCATATTTCTGAAATTTTCTTTTACCGCAACATTTGCAATCTGCACCTCGTCTAAAACTATTGATGCTGTAATGTAACCGCAAATTTCACCGCTTATTTCACAGACAATAATAAGATTGTTTTGCAATGCCGCAAATTCACTTATTGCGTTTTGCGACCAAGGGGCAGAAAAACATTGCTTTTCAATTTCGGAAATAGCAAAATAATCCGATTCATTTGAAAGTCTTATAATAAATTCAGTCTGCATCTTTACTTTTTAAAACCTCGATGATTTTTTGGGTTCCTTTTTCAATTTCGTCAAGACAAATCTTATAAGTATTCAAATCACAACCGAACGGGTCAGAAATGTCGGTTGGGAATGGGAAAATCTTATATGAAAATTCGGGAAAATTTGCCTTTAATATGTTTGTATGGTTCTGTGTTATTCCAAAAATATAATCATTTTCCATTAAAAGCTCATATGATACTGGTTTTGATGTATACTCCGCATCAATGCCTTTGTCTTTAAGTGAAAGAACAGCATTATCTGATATAGAGCTTATCCCGTCTGCGAAAATTCCTGCACTGTCGGATACCGCATCAATATGGCTTTGGTTTGCTTTTTCATTGAAAAGAAACATTGCCATAGGGCTTCTGCATGTGTTACCTGTGCATACAAAAAGTATTTTTATCATTTAATAACCGAACTTTCCCGTAAGACTGTCGTCGTTTTCAATCCAATCAGAGACTTCATAAACTGTGTATTCTGTAGGAGTTTCGCGAACAACAACCTTTTCAATACCGGCGTTTATTACATTTCTCTTGCACATTTGACAGCAGCAGGTTCCGCTCATAAGCTCACCCGTTGGCGCATCAACACACGCAAGATAAAGAGTAGCCCCAAGCATCTGATGAGCAGATGCTGCAATAATTGCGTTTTGCTCTGCGTGAATGCTTCTGCACATTTCGTATCTTTCGCCTCTTGGAATTTTGAGTTCTTCTCGCATACAAGAGCCGATATCCGAGCAGTTCTTTCTGCCTCTGGGTGC
>JAZSLO010000168.1:0-5670 GCA_045535415.1 Eubacteriales bacterium | reverse complement strand
AATAAGTCAGGCAAAGGAATTTGAAAAGAGCGCCAATATTTCTGGCATTGTCCTTACAAAGCTTGACGGCACGGCAAAGGGCGGCGTTGTAATTTCTGTAAAGAAAGAACTCGGTATACCCGTTAAATTTATCGGTGTCGGCGAACAAATGGACGATTTGCAGGAATTTGACAAAGAAACATTTGTAAAAGCGCTTTTTGAAGAATAAGAACTTTTTGAAGCATTTTTCGTCTAAACTAACAATACGAGGAAAATTATGAAAATAGTAGTTGCAACTAAAAACGCACATAAAGTAAAAGAACTTTCAAAACTTATGAATCTAAGTGGAATAGAGTTTGTTCCGATGACAGAAATCGGCTTTGACGGTGAAATCGAGGAAAACGGTAAAACATTTGAAGAAAATGCTATGATTAAAGCAAAATTCATAAGCGACAAGTTCGGTGTTCCTGCAATTTCAGACGACTCGGGAATTTGCGTTAATGCGCTATCGGGTGCGCCGGGAATATATTCTGCAAGATATGCATCTGTTGACGGTGCAAATTCATGTGATGCAGACAACATAACAAAGCTTTTATCAGAGCTTTCAAAAACAGGCTCAGATAACAGAAACGCATCATTTGTCTGCGCCATGGCCTTCTGTGCTCCCGACCATAAAGCGTTCACTGTGACAGGCAAATGTGACGGATACATTACACAAGGTGTTGACGGCAACGGCGGATTTGGTTACGACCCGATATTCTACTCTTATGACCTTGAAAAGACATTTGGAAAAGCAACAGATGAGGAAAAAAACAAAGTCAGCCACCGATCACGCGCAGCTGCACTTATGTGTGAAAAACTTAAAGAAATATACAAAGAAAACTGAAAGGCAAAACAATGGAAAAGAAAAATTTGACATCCTCCCAGAGAGCATACCTTCGCGGTCTCGCAAATACCCTCTCCCCTATTTTTCAGCTTGGTAAGGGCGGTATGAACGAAAACTTTATAAAACACATTGATGAAGCAATTGAAGTTCGTGAACTTATAAAAATATCTCTTCTTGAAACATGCGAACTTACTGTAAAAGAAGCGGCTGAAGAAATCTGTAACAAAACAGGCTGCTATTCTGTTCAGATGATTGGAAGAAAAATTGTATTTTACAGACCTTGCTCCGATAAAGACAAGCGTAAAATCAAGCTACCAAAGTAAAAATATGAATATCGGACTATACGGCGGAAGCTTTGACCCGATACATACAGGACATCTCCATGCTGCAAAATCCTTTTGCAATGAGTGTTCTCTTGACATTCTGTATGTTGTTCCGGCAAAGGTTTCTCCATTTAAAACAAATGACAAAAAACTTGTTACCGATAATGACAGATTCAATATGACAAATCTCGCTTTTGATAATCTTTCAAAAGGAATACGTACAAAAATTATTGTCTCAGATATTGAAATCAAAAGACAAGGGACAAGTTATACTATTGACACGCTTTGTCAAATAAACGATATGCACAAAAATGACAATATCTTTATGCTTGTCGGCAGTGATATGTTTGTAACTCTCGAAAAATGGAAAGACTTCAAAGAGATTTTCTCTCTTTGCACAATTTTTACATTGTCAAGAGACAAAGACGGTCACGATGATATTCAGAAATATTCCCGCATATTTAAGACAGAATACAATGCAAAAATTATAGTTTCGGATGCAAAAGAGGTTGTTGCATCAAGTTCCGATATAAGAGACAGCCTCTTAAAAGACAATAACGAATCATCACTTTTAACAAAAGAAGTTTTAAAATATATAAAAGATAACAATTTATATGTGTAACAAAATGAAAACCATGATATTTAATCATACACCAACAGATAATGATACTTTGGTGAAAATCCAAAATTCTGTATCGGATTATCTTTTACCAAAGAGATACGAACATACACTCTCTGTTCAAAAAGAGGCTTTGAATATTGCACGCATTTATTTTAAAGCCCTCTCAATTGACGAAAAATATCTAAACGATATAAGTGCTGCAGCTCTTCTTCACGATATAACTAAAAAACTTGATACACAGGAGCATCTATATATCTGTAAAGAATACGGCATTGAATTTGATTCGGAGACGATGTCCCTTGAAACATTACATGCAAAAACAGGCGCATACTTTGCAAAACAATTATTTAATATAAATGATATTGTATTTGATGCAATATTCTGCCACACAACAGGAAAAGAAAATATGAATATATTTGACAAAATCATATTTCTTTCGGATTATATTGAAAGTACAAGAAAGCAAAAGCCTTGTATTGAAGTCAGAAACTTCTTTTACGATAATCTTGACCCAAATAATCCAGATATCCTGCTTCTTGACATAGCAATTATTATGAGTATTGACAGCACAATTGCATTTTTGAAGTCAAAGAATGCAATTATTGACGATATAACATTAAAAGCAAGAAACTCCCTCAAAATTGCAGAAGTAAAAAACATCTGCGGAAAGGAAAATATATGAGCAAGAGAAACATTGAAAATTCAGACGAAGAATTCTTCAAAAACAAAGCAAAGAGAAAAAATAAATCTAAAGTTTCAAATAACACAAAAATACCATCTAAAGCGAAAAAGACGCTAAAAATTATCGGTATTATTCTGCTTTGCATTGTTATTGCCATACTGGGTATATATACATACTTTAAAGAAGTATACAAACCTGACATTGATGATGACAATATTATAAACAATATAGAGGTTGACAACTCTTTTGTTGATGATACAAACACAAATTCTCTTGCAAAAGACAGATATTCTTTCCTTGCAACAGGTTGTGATGTGAGCGGATCTTTAACGGATGTTATAATGGTTATAACATATGATGTTAAAAACGGAAAAGCGGCTATTATGTCAATTCCAAGAGACACATATGTAAAAGTAAATTCAAAACTTATAACACTTGATAACGGCGCAATTTCAAAAGAAAACTTTACATCCGATTCCTGCTATGGAATGAAAATAAATTCTGTATATGCACACGGCAGAAATTTTGCGGACAATCTGCTTTCAGAGCTTATTGCAAATTCTAAAGACAAGAGCGAAAAGGAAATTCAGAGCATATGCAAAGCATCACCTTTAGGTATTGATGCAAAAACACTCAAAGAATATACAAACGAGGAAAACAGCAAAGAAAAAAAGCAAATGCTTGAAAATATCCGAAAGAAATTCGGCATAAAGTATTTGACTTCCCTTATTTACTACAATTTCGGTGTTCCCTGCGATTTCTATGCACAGGTAAATATATCAGGCTTCAGAAACATTGTTGATGCAATTGACGGCGTTGATGTAGTTGTACAGGAACTGATGCATTACGAAGATCCTGAACAAGATTTGTATATTCATTTAGAGCCCGGTCCCCAGCACCTTGACGGTAAAAAAGCCGAAGGTTTTGTGAGATACAGAAGCGGATATACTGCGGCTGACATTACAAGAATTGACGCACAGAAAATATTTATGTCGGCATTTATAAAGAAGCTCTGTTCTCTTGGAACAGTTACTAAAATTTCTGAAATTGCGACAGTTATTCAGGAAAATCTGTCAACAAACATTTCGGTATCTGATGCGGCTTACTTTGCAACAAACATTCTTGATATTGACCTTTCAAATATTTCAATGCTTACCCTTCCGGGCGCATCACAGTATATAGGAAATGTTTCCTATTATCTTGGAAACAAAGATGCACTTATGCAGACTGTAAATTTGCATCTTAACAGATTTGAAAACGAACTTGGCGAAGAATATTTCAATTTAACATCAGGAAATCTTGACTATACAAGCGGTGCTTCGTCAGCGGAAAATATAAATTCTGACAACCCCGACCTTGGTTTTTATCATCCCGTTATTTCAACACCCGAAAACACTGTGACACCTGACAATGAGAATGAAAATAACCAAGACAATGATTTTTCGGATATAACAGACATTCCATATAACGAGGATAATCTTGGCAATATTGAAAACAACCAAGAAAATACTGAAAATCCTGAATCTGATGAAAATCAGAATACAGATCAAAATACTGATGATGTTCAAAATAATACAGATGATATTCACAATGAGACCGAAAACACCGGAGATAACACAGAAAATATCACTGAGGATGTTCAGAATCAGGACGAACCGGGCGGAACTTTCAAGTATTTACTGCCCGAAAATCAAACTCAAGAACAATAATTGAAAGGATAAAATAAATGGCAAAATTACACGATGAAAACAAAGCAAAAGAAATCGCCCTTATGGCAGCAAAAGCTTTGGATATGAAAAAAGCAAAAGATATTAAAATAATTTATGTTAACAAACAGACAATTATTGCAGACTACTTTGTTATAGCGCAAGGCAATTCCAGAACTCAGGTTAATGCACTTGCAGACGAGGTTGAATACAAGCTCTCCCTTGAAGGAATTGAACCTTCCAAAATCGAAGGCAGAGGTCAGGGCACATGGGTGCTTCTTGACTATGACAGCGTTCTTGTTCATGTTTTTAACCCTGCATCAAGAGAGTTTTACAATCTTGAAAAGCTCTGGGCTGAAGGTGTGGAAGTTCCTTTTGAACAAACTGAAGATTAAAATTTAATTTATATACAGAGGTAGATTACAAATGACTTACGATTTTAAAGCAATTGAAGGCAAATGGCAAAAAAAATGGGAAGAAAAAGGTGCGTTTCATTCAAAGAATGACTATTCGCTTCCCAAATATTATGCACTCGTTGAATTCCCCTATCCGTCAGGTCAGGGACTTCACGTAGGACATCCTCGTTCTTACACAGCTCTTGATGCAGTTGCAAGAAAAAAGAGAATGCAGGGCTACAATGTCCATTATCCTATGGGTTGGGACGCTTTCGGTCTTCCTACCGAAAACTTTGCTATCAAAAATAAAATTCACCCCAAAATTGTAACTGAAAACAATGTTGCAAGATTTAAGAGCCAGCTTATGTCTCTTGGTATTTCTTTTGACTGGTCAAGAGAAATCAATACAACAGATGAAGGCTACTACAAGTGGACTCAGTGGATATTCCTTCAGCTCTTCAAAAAGGGACTTGCTTATAAGTAGGAAATGACTGTTAACTTCTGCACGTCCTGTAAAGTAGTTCTTGCAAACGAAGTGGTTGTAAACGGCGTTTGCGAAAGATGCGCATCAGAGGTTATCAGAAAGGTTAAGAGCCAGTGGATGCTCAAAATTACAGAGTATGCAGACAGACTTATCAGCGACCTTGATGATCTTGATTTTATCGAAAGAGTAAAAATTCAGCAGAAAAACTGGATCGGAAAATCCAAGGGCGCGGAGATTGATTTCGCAACAACCACAGGCGATAAGCTTCGTGTTTACACAACAAGATGCGACACTCTTTTTGGCGCAACCTATATGGTTATCGCTCCCGAGCACGAAAACGTAGAAAAATGGAAGCCTCTCCTTAAAAATTATGATGAAATCGAAGCATATAAAAAGGAAGCGGCTAAAAAATCCGATTTCGAGCGTACAGAGCTTGTAAAGGATAAAACAGGCGTTATGCTTGACGGTGTTCGTGCAATCAATCCCGCAACAGGTAAGGAAATCCCTATCTTTATTTCGGATTACGTTCTTTCAGGATACGGAACAGGTGCGATTATGGCAGTTCCCGCACACGATGAGCGTGACTGGGATTT
>JAZSLO010000178.1:0-4846 GCA_045535415.1 Eubacteriales bacterium | reverse complement strand
CCGCATCTGTAAGCACAACTCCTGCCTTTGCACAAAGGTCAACTATCTTTTTAGCGCATCCTTCAAGAACATCAAGGCTTATAAAATATCCGCCTTTAGGATTTGTCCAGGTTGCAACGCCAAGTCCCGAAAGCTTTTCGTCAAGCACTTTTTTGCACACTTCAAACTTAGGTCTTAAAATATCAGCGTGCTTTTTCATATACTTCTTAACACCGTCGGCATTTCCAAAGTACTTAACATGGCGAAGCATATTCATTTTATCATGACCTATCGTCTGCATCTGCATAATTTTCTTTATATGGTCAATATTTTCTCTTGACGCACCAAGACACGAAACACCGGAACCCGGGTATGTTATCTTTGAAGTTGATGTGAATATATAAACAAGATTCGGGTTTCCTGCCTTTTCACATTCAGGCAAGATATCTAGAAGTTCATCCCCGTCTTCATACACATCATGCACCGCATATGCGTTATCCCAGAAAATTCTGAAATCCTTTGACGCAGGCTTCAAAAAAGCGAGTGCTCTTACTGTTTCATCGGAATATGTGATACCTGTGGGGTTTGAGTACTTGGGAACGCACCAGATACCCTTTACGCTCTCGTCCTTTACAAGTTCTCTTACCGCGTCCATATCAGGTCCATCCTCTTTGAGAGCAACATTTACCATTTCAATTCCCAAAGACTGACAGATACCAAAATGTCTGTCATAACCCGGAACAGGACAAATGAACTTTACCTTTTCCTGCTTAATCCAGGGACCGTTTCCGCCTGCTACACCATAAAGCATACATCTTGCAACCGCGTCATACATAAGGTTAAGGCTTGAATTTCCGCCCACAATTATCTGGTCCCACGGAACACCGATAATGGGTGAAAACATCTGCTTTGCAAGGTCAAGACCGTCAACAAGTCCGTAGTTTCTGCAGTCAAAGCCTTTATCTGTAAAGCAGTCCTCATTCTTCTGTATAACCCCGAGCATATCCTCGGACACATCAAGCTGTTCTTTACAAGGCTTTCCTCTTGTCATATTTATTTCAAGCTTCTTTTCTTCATATGCTCTGTACTCGCAGAGTACCTTTTCATATTCATTGAGAAGTTCGCCCTTATTCATTGATGAATACTGCATTTATTTTTCACTCTCCAAAATTTCTCATTTTAACATTTTGTCATATTATACTATCATATTATGCAAATTTCAATAGAAATGTCAAATTGTTCACGATTATTTTGCATAATTTACAACCTTTGTATGCAAAATTATAAAGTGCGGAGCATTTTTTTGCTCCGCACTCTCAAAATTTGAATAATTTTTATTTAATCTCCCAACATACAAGCACCAAGGATACCTGCATCATTACCTCTTTCGGCAATCTTGATTTCAGTTTTTCTTGTATCAACCTTATTATATCTTTCGGTTTCAACAAGTTCCTTCAAAGGATTGAGAATATATTCTCTTTCATTTGAAAGACCTCCGCCTATAACAAGAACTTCAGGCTGGAATATATTTATTACATTTATAACACCGACAGACAAATACTTTATATACTTATCAACAACTTCTTTTCCAAGTTTATCGCCCATTCTCATTGCATCAAAAGAAGTTCTTCCGCTTACCTTACCTTCTTTTTCAGCAAGTTCAAACATTACTGTATCTTCCTTTGTTTTGCCTTCCATTGCCTCTTTTGTCATTCTGATAAGCGCTGTTGCAGAGGAATATGCTTCCCAGCATCCATGTCTTCCGCAAGTACAAGGCTCACCGTCAACCATAATTGCAAAGTGACCAAGTTCTGCACCCGCATAGTTAAAGCCTGAATAAACCTTGCCGTCGATTATAATACCGCCGCCAACGCCTGTTCCGAGAGTTACCATTACCGCATGCTTTGTGCCTCTTGCCGCGCCAAATTCAAATTCTCCCTTTGCCGCAGCATTTGCATCATTTTCGATATACACCTTTTTAACGCCTGTAAACTCTTCAACCTTCTGTGCAAGAGGATACATTGTAAAAGGAATATTATTTGATGTAACAACAATACCGCTATCGTGGTCCGCAGTACCCGGTGTTGCAACGCCGATATAATCAAAATCCTTAATATCGACATTTATATCATTTGCAAGTTTTATACAAAGGTCTGCAATATCCTTTGCAATTTCATCAGGCTCTCTTCCTGCGTTTGTCGGAACACTGCCCTTTACAACAATCTTGCCTGTTTCCTTTTCAACAATTCCTGCCTTGATACCTGTTCCGCCAAGGTCTACGCCCATTCTGTACATTTGTGTTTTCTCCTTAAAATGACTTATATATTTATTATTTCAAATTTTAAAACAAATATTATCTTTCTTTATCGTCAGTGTACTGTCCCATAAGTTTTTTATTGAATTCAACCGCCGTGTTATAACCCATCTTCTTTTGTCTGTTATTCATCGCGGCAATTTCAATTATAATTGCAAGGTTTCTACCCGGCTTTACGGGGATTGTGGTAGACGGAACATCTATTCCCATAATATTTGTATATTCCGTTTCAAGTCCTACTCTTTCATAGAACTTTCCGTCCTGCCAGGGTTCAAGATTTATAACCATATCAATTTTTTCGGTAAGTTTAACAGCACCCATACCGAAAATTCGTCTTACATCTACTATTCCTATTCCGCGAAGTTCAATATAATGACGGATAAGTTCAGGTGCCGAGCCGACAAGCGTCTTTGCCGAAACTTTCTTAATTTCAACCGCATCGTCAGCTATCAGTCTGTGTCCTCTTTTTACAAGCTCTATTGCAGTTTCGCTCTTACCAACACCACTGTCGCCAAGGATAAGAACACCCTCACCGTAGCACTCTATAAGTACCCCGTGTCTTGTCATTCTCTCAGCTAAACTTACATTAAGTGAAGCAATAAGACTTCCCATAAATTCACTTGTTGTTTCTTTAGTTCTGAGAAGCGGCGTCTTGAATTTTTCCGCACTTTCTTTCATTTCGGGAAAAATCTCAAGTCCCGACGACACAACAAGAGCCGCCGCACCCATTGAGAAAAATTCGTCAAAACTCTTTTTTCTCTGCTCGGGCGAGAGAGTCTGCATATAGTGATATTCAACTTTGCCTATAATCTGGATTCTGCCGGGATCATAGTGGTCAAAAAATCCGATAAGCTGAAGTCCGGGTCTGTTGACTTCTCTCTTTTCAATAAGAATTTCATCAACATTTTCAGGTAAATATATTTCTTCAAGCTGGAACTCTTTAATTATGGAGGTCAGTGCTATGGTATATTTTTCCATAAATTTCACATCCTTAAAGCAATTTAATTTTATTCTTTGAAAAATGCCTTTGTTTTTGGATCATACTATTATCTACCTTAAATTTATTATAACTAAAGCCATATATTTTTGCAAGTACATAACACAAATTTAGCAATCATTTTACAAAATATGGCAATATTATGTTATTTTCGTCATAAAAATTTAAAAGCACATTGCTTAAACCCCCATTTTATGATACAATAAAGCGAAATTTGTAAAAAAAGAGTGATTATTTTGACAAAAACAAACGCGCAAAGGATACTTGACAGTGCAAAAATACAGTACACACCTCTCGAATACACATATTCGGACGACGACCTTTCGGGAGTCACAATCGCAAATAGCATTGGTCTTAATCCCGACATTGTTTTCAAGACTTTAACTGCAAGAGGCTCAAAGGGCGCAGTTTTTGTTTTCTGCATCCCGTGTGCCATGGAACTTGATCTCAAAAAGTGCGCTAAAGTGTGCGGTGAAAAGAAAATAGACCTTTTGCCTGTAAAAGAACTTCTGTCTGTTACAGGTTACATTCGCGGCGGTTGCTCTCCGATAGGTATGAAAAAAGCCTTTCCGACATTTATTGACGAAACGGCTTTATTATGGGATAAAATTACTGTTAGCGCAGGGGTAAAGGGCTGTCAGCTCCTTTTATCCCCCGACGAGCTCATATCTCTTTGCAATATGCAGGTTTGTGATTTGACATTATAACTTAGTTTTTTGCAAAAACATAAAGGGATTCAAAATTATATTCAGATGCAAGTTCTACGCTCATAAGCCACTCAAGGAACTTCTCATTTGTTATACCTGCTTTTTTAACAAGTTCAAACGAGAGACTTTCTGTGTAAGGGCTTATCTGTTTTATTTTTGAATTTGCTGTATTTATATTTTTCTCAAGTGCATTTTCACTTTGGTCAAACACAACACCGTCAAAAATTGAAACCCATACCTGCTCATCACTTTGCATTTCTACTGCATTTGATTCCTCGAAAATCATTTCGGATTCATATCGTGCAGTAGTTTTTTCTTTCTTAAAATCATCTGTACTTGCGCCGGCTCCGGCAGCACCCATTTTCAAAGCTTCTCTTGATGCTCCGTTTTCAACTGTGTTTTGTGTTTCGGGAATTTGCGATATGGCATCATTCTGTGTGCCCTCTGTTTTATCTTCAAGACTTTTTGAATAGGTAAATGTTTTGTTTACACCAAATGTGGTACTTCCATCGCTTTCTTCGGTGTCTGAAACCAAATCTCTACTATTATCACTGCCTGATACCGAATTTTCAAGAAACACTGCATCATTTGTTATTTGATTTGCACCATCAGCCTTGTTATTTTCAACAGTTGTATCAAAAACATTGGGGTTTGCAATAACGATAGCCGCAATAATTACAAGTGCGCAGGCAGTACCTGCAAAATTTGCAATTCTGAATTTCGGGAATGAAATTTTTTTGTTTTGCGACACTTTTTTCATTACCGCATCACTTATTTTACCTTCAGGAATTTCCGGCACTTGCAAAGAACCAAGGTCGCTTTTAAGTGCATCCATTATTTCATTTATAT
>JAZSLO010000074.1:0-6165 GCA_045535415.1 Eubacteriales bacterium | reverse complement strand
ACTACAAATTTCATCATAATAAGTGGACCTATTGTGATGACTTTGTCAAACTTTTTGCCCTCTTCAAGCATTTTTACAAGCGGAACACATACATTTCCTTTTTCACCATAAGAGCCGTCATCAGTCATAATTTCAAGATTGTGCGAACAAGCAGAAAATTCATCTTCAAGTATAAGTAAATCCTTGTTTCTGAAACCTATAATTGATGTAACATTTGCGCCCATTTCGTGAAGAGCCTGTGCGATTGGGAGTGCGATTGCACAACCAACACCGCCGCCAACAATACATACATCTTTTACATTTTCAATATCTGTAGGTTCACCAAGAGGTCCTGCAAAGTCCTGAATATATTCACCTTCATTTTTAGCGTTTAAAAGGTTAGTGGTAGCGCCGACAATCTGGAATATTATTTTTACAGTTCCTAAATTTTTGTCGCTGCCTGCAATAGTTAAAGGAATTCTTTCACCTTCATCGTCAACTCTCAAAATAATAAATTGACCGGGTTTTGCCTTGTTTGCGACAAAGGGTGCATATATATCCATCATCGTAACTGTTGGATTTAGTATTTTTTTACTTACGATTTTGTACATTAAACTAACTTACTCCTTATTTGACTTAAACATTTGATTTAAAAGCTCAGGATTTGGGACAAGATGCGATAAATCTTCGCCCGACAAAAGCTTTTCCCTTACAAGCGTTGAACTTATATCTGAAAAATTGTCATTGCACTCAAGGTATACAGTTTCAAGATTTTTTCCGTATTTCTCAAAACATTTTTCTTTGTTGAAGTTCGCCATCTTGTTTTCATATTCAAGATCGTTTGAATTTCTGATGCCTTTAACAATTACAAAATTATTATTTTGATGAGCAAAATCTACAAGATAACCCTCATAAAATACAGCATTTGCATTGTCAATATCTTTAATTGCATCCTTGATAAGCGAAAGCCGCTGCTCGGGCGTTAGCATATATTCTTTATCAGGATTCTGTGCACATACAACGCAAATTTCATCGTACATTTGTGATGCACGTTTAATAATATCAAGGTGACCAAGCGTTATAGGGTCGTAACTACCCGGCAAAAAAGCCTTTGTTTTATTCTTCATTTTCTGTAATTTCCTCTTGCTCATCAAAAGTCAGCATTGTAACAAAAGTTTTTCCATACTTGTATTTCTTTAAGAATTTGAGCGTATATGCACCGTTTTCATCAAGACAGTCGTTATCTGTTTCGCAGATAACAATTGCACCGTCATTAAAAATTTCGGCTCTGCATACTTTCTTTAAAATTTCGTTTTTCATATCTTTTGCATACGGAGGGTCAAGAAAAATAATGTCAAATTTTTCTCCTCTGATTTTTGCGCTTTTAAGATATTCGCTGTAATCCATTCGGGAGATTGAACACTGTTTAGAAAGTCCTGTGTTTTTGGCGTTCTTTTTTATGATTTCAATCGCTTCAACACTTGAATCAATCATAACGGCACTATCAGCACCGCGGCTTATTGCTTCAAGCGCAAGCTGGCCTGTTCCTGAAAACAAATCAAGAACACGCTTTCCCTGAATTTTAAACTGTATTGCGCTAAAGAGCCCCTCTTTAACTCTTTCGGCGGTAGGTCTTGTTATATCCTCACCGCTCAGAGTTTCAAGTTTTCTTCTGTTTGCTTTGCCTGCAATTATTCTCATCATTGTTTGTTTTCTCCACTTTTAAAATACTCTATAATGTTGTCTGCAACCAAAGGTGAAACTCCCTTTACATTGCAAAGTTCTTCTTTTGTTGCATTTTTTATGTTTTCAAGACTTCCGAAGTGTAAAATAAGAGTTTTTGCCTTTTCTTCACCGATTCCTTTGATTTTGGAAAGGGAAGAGGTCTTTACCTTTTTGCGCCTTGATGCGTCCATCTTTGAAAAAGTGAATCTGTGAACTTCTTCCTGAATTTTATAGAAAAAAGAAAATACAGACTTGTCTTTTGCAATGCTTATCTGATTTTCACCATCGGTAAGGGTTCTTGTCTTGTGATATTCATCTTTAACCATACCGAAAACAGGAATTTCAATACCTTTTTCAAGGAAAAGTTGCTTTATGGTGTTTACATGACCGACACCGCCGTCAAGAAGCATAAGGTCAGGCAAGATTGTCATTGACTCGTCATCATCTTTGAACAGATGCTCGCATCTACGCTCAAGTGCCTGCCTCATTGCAGCATAATCGTCCTGTAAATCCTGATTTTTTATCGAGAATGAACGGTAATCCTTTTTTGAAAACTTTCCGTCATTTATTACAATCATTCCACAGTACATATCAGATTTTCCGCTGTTTGAAATGTCATAACTTTCAATTCTCTGCGGAATTGTTTCAAGATTTAAAAGCTTTGCAATTTTATACAATAGCTCGTCGTCGTGTTTGTACTGCAAAAGTTTAGTCTCTGAATCTTGTTTTGCGTTATTTTGAGCCATATCGCAAAGCGACTTTTTGTCGCCCTTTTTGGAAGTTTTTATAATAACCTTGTGCCCTGAAAGACTTGAAAGAGTGTTTTCAAGGTCAAGTAAAAGTTCGTCCTCTGCATCAAAAGAAAGATAAATCTCTTTCGGAATGCTTATCTGTGAGTGATAGTACCTCTGAATAAGGTCGCAAAGCATATATTCGTCCGATATTTCGTCGGGTGTTAAAAAGATAGTCTCTTTGTTTTGCACAACACCGTCATAAGCCTTTAAAAAGCAAATTGCACTTATGGCATCACTTTCATAAAAGCCGACATAGTCCTGAAATGCACTGCTTGTTTTTTCAATAAGCTGTTTTTCGGAAAGACGCTTTAAATTTGAAATACTGTCACGAAGTCTTGCCGCCTTTTCAAAATTAAGACTTTCGCTAGCAGACATCATTTGATTTTCAAGTTTTTCAGCAACACTTTTCCATTCACCTTTTAAAACAAGAATTATATCATCAATGATTTTTGCGTATTGCTCTTTAGTAATTGTTCCGTCGCATGGTGCAATACATTTTTCCATATGGTAATTAAGACACGGTCTGCACACTTTTTTGCCGAAAGCAAAATTCTTTTTGCAATCGGGAATTCTGAAAGTATTTTCTAAAGTTTTTATAATATTTTTTGCCGCAATCGACGAAGTATAAGGACCAAAATATTTTGCGTTCTTATTTGTCTTAGAATGCGAAATCGACAAGGTAGGGAAGTCGTTATCGGCATTTATCTTGATATACGGATAAGTCTTTGCGTCTTTTAATTTAATATTATATTTCGGATTGTATTTTTTTATAAGTTTGTTTTCAAGAATAAGTGCTTCAACTTCGTTTGAAGTTACAATTATGTCAAAGTCATATATATTAAAAACAAGCATTGAGGTTTTGCGTGTGAGATTTGTATATGACGAAAAATAACTTGACACTCTGTTTTTCAGGCACTTTGATTTTCCGACATAGATAATCTTTCCGGCTTTGTTTTTCATCAGATAAACACCCGGAAGCGAGGGTAAATTCTTCAATTTTTCTTCAAATTCAACCGCTCTTTGCATAATGTACCTCAAAAAATAAGGGGCAAAGCCTGTAAAGCATCGCCCCGAAATCAAATTCTATGAAAATTAAACAAGATTATTCAGCAAATCCTGTGGCGATAAGAGCTGCAAGTTCGTTAACAGCAATTTCCTCATCAGCGCCGTCTGCTATAATAGTAATATTGGTTTCCTTGCCAATGCCAAGAGACAAAACACCAAGAAGGCTCTTTGCGTTAGCTCTTCTGTCACCGTTTTCAACCCAGATTGAACTCTTGAAAGTATTCGCTTTATGAATAAAGAATGTTGCGGGTCTTGCGTGAAGTCCTTCGGGATTTCTAACTTCTATTTCCTTTGAAATCATATTTATGTTCCTCCGAATTGATATACTATTATTATGCACATTATAATATCAAATTTTGCGAAAAAATTCAATAGGCTTAAACCAATTTTACTTAAAAAACTGCGTTTTGTACAAATAATAACTTAAAAAGTCGATATTTTGTTGCATTTTTACTAATTATTATTGTATTTCTGCTATCTCTATCACTGTTGCTTCAAATTCAAAATTTGTTGTATAAAGTGAAATATTTTTTCCAGGAGCCAGAATACCCCCTGAGGCTTTGAAATGTCCGCTTTGGTCTTTATACATTTTTGCATCAAGTGTAATTGTAATATCAAGATTATACGGGTTATATTTTGCACTTAATGTGTCATTTTCGTCAATAACATATGTCTTTTGAGTTTTTTTATCAATACTGTTTATTTTACCTAAAATCAAACCATTGTTTTCAAAATAAACATCGTCTCCGACTTCAAGTATATTCCTGAATTCGCTTTTTGCACCCTGAATTGTAAGTGTAACTTGTGTCTGACAAAGCTTTTCAGTGTCTTTTGATGCTGAATTTGAATAACCTTTATAAATTACACCAATTACAGAGCAAATTAACACAAGAACTATTACAAGGTCGAGTATGTTAATTGATTTCTTTGTCTTTTCCATTATTCATCACTCTCTCTTGCTAATTGTGTTTGATTATCCGTAATTTGAGTCTCGATTTGAGAAACCTTGATTATCGTTCCGTTTCCGCCAAATGTACTTGTAAGAAAATCGCTTGTTTTTCCTGCAGTAATGCTTACACCATTGCAGTAGTATTTACCCTTTTTCAATGTTACATCGCTTGTTACTGTCACAATTACATCTTTAGCATCGGGGTAAGGATAGTTTCTGAAATATCCGTTTTCTGCATCGTATTGAGAATAAAGGCTGTCTTTATACTCAACGCCGGATATTACACCAATTTTGTTTCCGGTTTTTTCGTCATAAAAAGAGTCGCCTATATTTATGTGACCGAAAAATATGTCGCTGACTCTCTCAAATTCAACACTGTATTCAAGTTTAAGCGTTTTTGAAAAAAAAGAGCCGTTTTCACCTGGTGTGAATAAAACCAGAATCGCAGATAGAACTGCTATTATTGTAATTAAAATAATTAAATCTGCAATATTAAATTTTCTTTCTTTTTTAGTGTTTTTACTTTTGTTCATGACAATTAACCTTTCATGATTTATAACTTTTGTGTGTCCATAACTATGTGTTCTCTAACTGAATATGGGTCAATATAATCCGAATACGAACTTCTTGCACAGGAAACGCAAAGACAAATTATACATACAAATAAATAAACAACACGCATATCGTCTGCTGTATTGCAAATAAGACTGAGAAGAGCAAATGTAATGCTGCTGCAATAAAGTCCGGAACATAAATCTGACATTTTTGTATCCTTTTTTTCCTTTGCAAGTATAAATCTCAGTCCCTTTTTAAGAAGAGTAAAGAAACCTACTGCAAAGAATATAAAAACGGGAATTCCAAACTGACTAATTATCACAAGAGCAAGCGGAGAATTTGTGTTTTCAAATACACCTGTACCAAAAATGGCATTTTCCTTAATTGCTTGAATCAGATCTGTTGATACACCTGTGTGAACATTGAAATTTGTCAGAATTTCAATTGACTTTGGCTGAATGAAATCGAGAACAGTCTGTGAATATATACACGCAGGTATTACAAGTAATAATAAAAACGCATATTTTTTGTTTTTGAAGATCAAAACAAGAATAAGACTTATAAGTGCAACAATTACAACTTTCGCTTCGGATATAAGCAAAAGGCTTGATAGAGTCATTGCAAAGGGAATAAATAATTGAATTTTCTTGTTGGAATTTATAAGATTTGAAAACAAAAAGGGTAAAATTAAGCAAAGTATATAACTCTGGCTTGTATAAGAAGTTGTGAAATTAAATACGGAAGATACAAGAAAATCTGAAACCGAAACAGGAAGAATAATCTTGGGCATAATGGGGAGTAAAATATTTGCAAGGCAAAGTGCCGAGAAAATGTAAGATGATGCAAGAAGCATAGTTGTACTCTTATATGCCATTTTTTCACTTCTGACAAGATTTACACATAAAATTCCTGCAAAAACCGCACTTAAAAGTTCAAAGGTGTGGAATGTGTCGTTTCCTATAAAGCCGTATAACGCTACAATGATAAGAGATGAAAGAAGAATTTTGTCCTGCTTTTTAAAGTCAATGTGTCTTTTAGCTCTGAGATATTTTAAAATAAATGAAATAAAAGTTATACATATAAGATACAGAGTGATAT
>JAZSLO010000077.1:0-9128 GCA_045535415.1 Eubacteriales bacterium | reverse complement strand
GTATTATACAGATTATTGCCTTAAATGTTCTTATTGATATTATAAAATCCAAATCAAATGTTGTTTTTCCGCTTATAAAATCGAGGGATGCATAGACTTTGTCTTCGTTTATTCTGAAATATCGGTATTCCTTGCATTTTTCAATAAGACACGAGAGTGCCGTGTGCACTGCGCTATATACAAGTGCGGTGTTTTGCGCGTCCTCGCAGGAAACCGAGATATACGCTTTTTTAATTTTTATTTTGCCGTGCTTTGAGCATCTGTTGAGAAATTCCGATGCCACTTCTTTTATGGTTTCAAGTTTTCCCGGAATGTCTGCATCTTTTATTTTTTGAATAAGTTTTTTTATCTTTGAAATAAAACTTTGCTTTTTTTCTTTGCTGTGACAAGCGGGCTTGTCCTTTTTTGTTATAGGCTTTTGCTCTTTTGCAAAAATGTGTTTTTCTTCCGGAACTTTACTTGCCGGAAAAGGCTCGTCTTGTTGTTTTTTGTTTTCAAGACTTTTTGAAAGACTTTGCACTTTTATCTTGCTTTTGCCTTTTTTAATAAACAGGTTTGTGTTTAGATAAATAAACCCGATTTTAAGATAAACTTTTGTGTCACGGCTTATTTTAAAACGTATGCCTACTTCTGCAAATAAGAGCAGTATAATTATTGCAAGAACCGCAAGAAGTATCGCAAAAAGCACCTTTAAAATCAACAAAAAGCGACACCTCCCACCCTAATTAAAAATAGTATATCATACATTTTGCACAAATGCAAGGCATCAAAATCCCTTTTTTATATAGATTGTTACGTTTTTATCAAAAACCACAAATTATAGTGCCAAAAAATAAAAAAACACAATATATTGTGTAAAAGGGTATTGACAAAATACGACAGTGGGTATATAATGTAGAAGACACGAAATGTGTGCTGACGGATAAATGTGAATTAACACAGTGCACACATTGATATTCGGCCGACCGTCTGGGCAGTTTCCGAAAAGCGAGAGCCTTTCGGGAATACAATGTTTGGAGGAAAAACAATGAATTTTGAAATGTGGAGCGGATTTACCCTTGGTAAATGGGACAAAGAAATCAATGTAAGAGATTTTATACAGAAGAACTATACTCCCTATGAAGGTGATGATAGTTTTCTTTGCCCTGCCACGCCCAGAACAGCGGCTCTTATGGAAAAGCTTCAGGCTCTTTTCAAGGAAGAGCAGAAACGCGGTGGCGTTCTTGATATTGACACGGAAAATGCGTCAACTCTCACAAGCCACAAGGCAGGCTATCTTGATAAAGATAACGAAATAATCGTTGGTCTTCAGACAGATGCCCCTTTGAAGAGAAGTGTAAATCCCTTTGGCGGAATAAGAATGGCAAGAACTGCCTGCAAGGCATACGGATATGAATTGTCGGACAAGGTTGAGGAAGAGTTCAGATACAGAACAACTCATAATGACGGTGTTTTCAGAATATATTCGGATGAAATGAAGGCGGCAAGACATTGCGGTCTTATAACAGGCCTTCCCGATGCATACGGCAGAGGAAGAATTATCGGTGACTACAGAAGAGTTGCGCTTTACGGTGTCGATGTTCTTCTCGAGCAGAAGATAAAGGACAAGCAGTATTACAGCACACTTGATACAACAGAGGATAATCTTCGCACAGTTGAAGAGCTTTACGAACAGATTAAGGCTTTAAGCGACCTTAAAGAAATGGCATCCTACTATGGATATGATATTTCCAAGCCTGCAAAGAATGCAAAAGAAGCAATTCAGTGGACATATTTTGCATATCTTGCTGCAAATAAGGACCAGAACGGTGCGGCAATGTCCTTTGGAAGAACAAGCACATTCTTTGATATATATATTGAAAGAGATTTGAAAAACGGTGTGCTTTCTGAGTCGGAAGCTCAGGAAATGATTGATGACCTTGTAATGAAACTTCGTATGGCAAGACATCTGAGAACACCCGAATACAACGAACTTTTCGGTGGCGACCCGATGTGGATAACAGAAAGCATCGGCGGTATGGGTGACGATAACAGAACACTTGTTACAAAGTCATCTTTCCGTATGCTCAACACTCTTTATAATCTTGGCCCTGCACCCGAACCTAACCTTACGGTTCTGTGGAGCCACCATTTGCCCGACGGCTTTAAGCGTTTTTGTGCAAAGATCTCTATTGATACTGATTCAATTCAGTATGAAAACGACGATATAATGAGAGTTCACAGCGGTGATGACTATGCCATTGCGTGCTGCGTTTCGGCAATGAAAATAGGAAAGCAGATGCAGCTTTTCGGAGCAAGAGCAAATCTTGCAAAACTTTTGCTTCTTGCAATTAACGGCGGATATGACAATGTGTTCGGCACAAAGCTTGGTCCGCAGATGGAGCCTATGAATAAGGGCGAACTTAACTATGAGGAAGTTGTTGAAAGATTTGCAATTTACCTTGAGTGGATGTGCAGACTTTATGTAAATACTCTCAATTGCATACACTATATGCACGACAAGTATTCATACGAAAAGCTTCAGCTTTCGCTTCACGATACAAAACTCGAGCGCCTTATGGCATTTGGCGTTGCAGGTCTTTCTGTTGCAACAGATTCACTTTCGGCAATAAAGTATGCAAAAGTTAAACCTATATGCGACGAAAACGGCATAGTTGTTGACTTTGAAACAACAGGCGAATTTCCAAAGTTTGGAAATGATGATGATAAGGTTGACAGTATAGCGCACGACCTTCTTTGCCTTGTAAACAATGAACTTGCAAAGACAAAGGCGCACAGAAATGCCATTCATACACTTTCCGTTCTTACAATCACATCAAATGTAATGTACGGCAAAAAGACAGGCACAACACCCGACGGAAGAAAGAAGGGCGAGCCCTGCGCACCCGGTGCAAACCCAATGCACAACAGAGAAACAAACGGTGCGATTGCATCTCTTAACTCTGTTTCAAAACTTTCATATGCTCATGCAAGAGACGGTATATCAAACACATTCTCTATTATTCCCGACGCACTCGGCAAGGACGAAAATCAGAGAATTGAAAATCTTACAAGTATTCTTGAAGGATACTTCCTCAACAACGCGCATCATTTAAATGTAAATGTAATGAACAGAGAGACTCTTATGAAGGCATATGAAAACCCCGAAGATTATCCTAATCTTACAATAAGAGTTTCGGGATATGCGGTTAACTTCTGCAAACTTTCAAGAGAACAGCAGAGAGAAGTTATCTCAAGAACCTTCCACGAAAAGATATGAGTGAAGTTTTCGCAAAGATTCATTCTTTCCAGAGCCTTGGCACAGTTGATGGGCCGGGAGTCAGAGCCGTTGTATTTATGCAAGGGTGTCCTTTAAGGTGCGTTTGCTGTCACAATCCTGATACATGGGATTTTGGCGGTGGAACTCTTATGAGCGTAAAGGAAATTTGTGATAAAATTTTCAGGTGCAGAAACTATTTTGGCAAAAACGGGGGAGTCACTTTTTCGGGCGGCGAGCCGCTTTGCCAGACAGAGTTTATGATTGAAGTTTTAAAAGTTATGAAACAAGAGGGAATACATTGTGCGCTTGACACAAGCGGATGTATTCTGGATGATAACACAAAAGAACTTTTAAAGTATGTTGACCTTGTGCTTCTTGACTATAAGTATACAAATGACGAGGATTATAAAAAGTATACGGGACTTGAAAAAAATAAGGTCGATGAATTTCTTGAGTATACACATAAAGAGAAAATCCCCGTGTGGATAAGGCAGGTTATAATCCCGGGACTTTCGGACTCGCAGGAAAGTGCAAAAAAACTTTTTTCCTTAGAGAAAAAGTATGACAATATACAAAAAACAGAGCTTTTGCCTTTTCGCAAACTCTGTCTTGAAAAGTATAAGAATATGGGAATGGAGTTCCCGCTTGAAAATGTTCCCGAGGCGAGTGAGGAACTTATAGAAAAATTATATAAAATCAAAGACGGCAACTAAAAAACAAAGTTGCCGTCTTTTATATTTTTTATATCAAATTTTTCGGATAAAACTCTTGAGAGAATAAAAACCGTGTCTTTAACTGTCGGTGTTTGCCCGTAAAGAAATCTTATTCCGCTGATATCCGACGAGAGATTTGAAAAATCTGCATAAGAACACGCATATCTGCATGACTGTTCAATAACAGGCACATTTTTTGAATACTCCCTGGCGCAGATTTCATAAAGCTGCATCATCTGAATATCATCATCAAGAGCTTTTTTGCAAATGCAGTACTTTAAATATTTTGTTCCCGAGAGTTTCTGCGGAATTCCGAGTTTTGAGAGAATGCCTGACAGATACTCATTTATCGTGAGAAAATTCTGTCGTGACTGTTTTGACAAAACCATTGATTCTCTGACTTTTGCGGCATTTTTGTCACTGAAAGCGTCTGCATCCTTTTTTCTGAAATGCGCGCAGTCTATAAGAAATGATTCAAGATTATATCTTGCGTCACGGAATTCTTTTGACTTTTCGGTTTTATCTACAAGTTCTTCAAAATACAAATCTTTGTTTTTACTACTCATAATGTCGAAAACCTCAAATGTAGTCTAAAAGGCAGAAGTTTGTTTTCTGCCTTTTATTTTTTTATTCTTTGCTTTCGTAAACTTTTATAGGTTCAGCCTTATTTTCTATAACATCTTTTGTTATAACAACACTTTTAAGACCTTTGTCGCTCGGAATGTCATACATTATTGATGTCATAATGCCCTCGGTTATGGCACGAAGTCCTCTTGCACCGGTATTCCTGCTTTCAGAAAGTTTTGCAATAGCCTTTAGAGCATCTTCCTCAAATTCAAGGTCAACCCCGTCCATTTTAAGAAGCTTTGCATACTGTTTTGTAAGAGCATTCTTGGGTTTTGTGAGGATTTCAACAAGAGCGTCCGTATCAAGATGCGAAAGTGAAACTATAAGCGGAATTCTTCCCACAAGTTCGGGGATAATTCCGAATTTCACAAGGTCGTGTGCTTCAACCTTTGAAAGAATGTCGTTCTTTTTTCTTTCCTCACTTGTCTGAATTTGTGCACCGTATCCTATTGTTCTTGAACTTACACGCTTTTCGATAACCTTTTCAATTCCGTCAAATGCACCGCCGCAAATAAAGAGAATGTTCTTTGTGTCAATCTGGATAAATTCCTGATTGGGATGCTTTCTTCCGCCCTGAGGTGGAACATTTGAAACAGTTCCCTCGAGAATTTTTAAGAGTGCCTGCTGAACGCCTTCGCCCGAAACATCTCTTGTTATTGAACGGTTTTCACTGCGTCTTGAAATTTTATCTATTTCATCAATATAGATAATTCCTTTTTGTGCAAGTTCAATATCATAGTCCGCCGCCTGAATAAGACGAAGAAGAATGTTTTCAACATCCTCGCCGACATATCCTGCCTCGGTGAGAGTTGTAGCATCTGCAATAGCAAAGGGAACTTTTAAAAATTTTGCAAGAGTTTGTGCAAGGAGTGTTTTGCCAACACCCGTAGGACCAAGAAGCAAAACATTGCTCTTTTGAATTTCAACATCATTGCCCGAGTCTTTCTGCAAAATTCTCTTGTAGTGGTTGTATACCGCAACACTCAAAGTCTTTTTTGCCGCGTTTTGACCTATGACATATTTGTCAAGTTCTTCTTTGATTTCTGACGGTTTTGGAAGAGTCTTTATATCGAGCTTGAAATTATCCTCATGACTCGCATATCTTTCGTCTTCTTCAAAGTCCTCGATGAGTTGTGAGCAAAGCATAACGCAGTTGTTGCATATGTTAATTCCGTCGGGACCGTAAATGAGGTGACCCACCGCGCTCTCGGGCTTTTTGCAAAAACTGCAGAACTGCTCGGTATTTTTAGTATTATCTGACATAAGGTTAATATTTTAGCCTTTCTTAAATTCTTTTGTCAATAACTTTATCAACAAGACCGTATTCAAGAGCCTGTGCCGCCGTCATAAAGTTATCTCTTTCTGTATCTCTTTCGATAACTTCAAGAGGCTTTCCTGTCTGCTGGGAGAGAATTTCATTGAGTTTTGCTCTGATTCTCAAAATGTGGTCTGCGTGAATTTTGATATCACTTGCCTGACCTTTCATTCCGCCAAGAGGCTGATGAATCATAATTTCGCTGTTAGGAAGTGCAAGACGCTTGCCCTTTGCACCAGAGGAGAGAAGGAATGCACCCATACTCGCCGCCATTCCGATACAAATTGTTGAAACATCGCACTTTATAAAGTTCATAGTATCGTAAATTGCCATGCCGGCTGAAATTGAACCGCCGGGGCTGTTTATATAAAGGCAGATATCTTTATCGGGGTCTTCTGCCTCAAGGAAAAGCATCTGTGCTACAACAAGACTTGCAGTAACATCATTTACTTCCTCGCCGAGAAAAATAATACGGTCTTTAAGAAGTCTTGAATATATATCAAAAGATCTTTCTCCGTGGTTTGTCTGTTCAATGACCATTGATACAAGTAACATAATCTTTTCTTCCTTTCGTATTTTGTAATATTTTGTAGTTTATCCGTTTAAGCAAAGTTGTGCGTACAAAAAATGTACGCACAACCGTTGTCTTTTTGCTTTTTAAGAAATTATTCCTTGTCTGCCTTCTTAGTTGTTGTCTTTTTAGCAGCGGAAGTGGTCTTTTTTGCAGTAGTTGTTGTTTTCTTTGCTGCGGGTTTCTTTTCTGCAGTTTCTGTCTTCTTTGCAGCAGTAGAAGTTGTCTTCTTTGCTGCAGTTGAAGTTGTCTTTTTTGCAGCTGTCTTCTTTTCTGCAGGTGCTTCCTTTGCAGCTTCAGCATCATCTGCCTTCTTTGTAGCGGGCTTCTTTGCTGTTGTAGTTGTCTTCTTTGTTGTAGAAGTTGTCTTTTTTGCAGCAGGCTTCTTTTCAGTCTTAACTTCGGCAGGAGCATTCATTTTGTCAAATTCTTCTGCAGTTACTGTCTTTTCAGTAATCTTTGCGTTTTCCTTAACAAGTTCAAATGCCTTTATGCTCTTAACATCAAGTGCAAGGTCTTCTTTAGTAATTCTTGCCTTAACATCGTCAGCCTTCATACCAAACTGAGTAGCCATTTCCTGATACTTGTTTTCAACATCTTCATCAGTTGCTTCGATATTCTCAGCCTTTACGATTTCGTCAAGTGCGAGCTGCTTTTTAACATTGATAAGTGCCTGATCTGCATATCTTGCCTTGATATCTTCAACCTTCATGCCTGTGTATTTTACAAGCATTTCAAGGCTAAGGCCCTGGCTTCTGAGATTGTAGTCATATTCTCTGACAAGAAGATCCTGTTCCTTTTCAATCATAACTGCGGGAACTTCAACATCTGTAACATCGATAAGTGCTTTTGTAAGGTCTTCTGCAAGTCTTACTTCAGCCTCAGCATCGTGTCTCTTTTCTATTTTAGCCTTGATATCAGCCTTGTATTCAGCAAGTGTTGAAAATTCGGAAGCGTCTTTAGCGAATTCATCATCAAGTGTGGGAAGTTCTTCAAATTCAATGCCGTTGAGTTTGCACTTGAATGTAGCTTCCTTGCCTGCAAGTTCAGGTGCATGGTACTCTGTGGGGAATGTAACATTTACATCAAATTCTTCACCGATGCTTTTGCCGCAAACCTGTTCTTCAAATCCGGGGATAAATGAACCCGAACCGAGCTTTAACTTGTGGTTTTCGCCCTTGCCGCCTTCAAATGCAACGCCGTCGCAGAAACCTTCGTAGTTAATATCAGCAATATCGTCCATCTTTGCTGCTCTGTCTGTAACGCTTATTGTTCTGCTATATCTTTCTCTTGTTCTTTCAAGTTCAGCATCAACTTCAGCGTCTTCTGTCTTAACAGTTACCTTTTCAACCTTAAGACCCTTGTATGCGCCCATCTTAACATCAGGCACTCTCATAAATGTGATTTTTGTATAAATGCCTTCAGCATTATCAAAATCAACATCTGTAACTTCCGGCATACCTGCGATCTTGTAGGGAGTTTCTTTAACTGCCGCATCGATTTCAGAGGGAAGAATATCATTTATAGCATCTTCATAAAATACCTGTTTGCCGTAGAATTTTTCGATAATTCCGCGTGTTGCCTTACCCTTTCTGAAGCGGGGTATTGCAATGTGCTTTACATTCTTTCTGTAAACATTGTTTACAGCCGCCTCAAAAGCATCCTTGGAAATGATAATTTCCATTTCAACCTTGTTTGTTTCAATTTCCTTGAAGTTTTTTAAACTCATTTGTGTTTCCTCCGGTGAAGTACCCGCCTTTTACGAATACTTAATTTACAAAGTTTATCCATTATATTTTACGCTATATTCCCGAAAAGTCAAGGGCTTTTTGTAAAATTTAGAATATTGTTCAAATCGTGGTAAAAATAAATATAATTTACAGTTCATTTTTAACAGTTCTTGAGAACAAACTATCAAGAACATCCTTGGGATTTGCATTATTATAGAGTATATCATAAACGGCTTTGCATATGGGAAGCTCAACGCCGAGTTTTTCCGACATATTCATAAGTGCCTTTACCGTATAGTAACCTTCTGCAAGGCTTTCAAATTTTTCGCCCTTTAAGAATGCCTCGCCAAAGCGTCTGTTGTGGCTGAACTGTGAAAATACCGTTGCCTGATAGTCACCAAGATGACAAAGACCGTACGCTGAAAGTTCGTTTCCGCCCGCAGCCTTTATGAGAAGGGAAATTTCGTGTGTTCCTCTTGACATTAAAGGACCTTTGAGAGTTGTCAGGCCCAAAGCGTCAAGCATACCTGCGGCAATGCCTATTACATTCTTTGCGGCAGCGCCGATTTCGTTTCCTATAAGGTCAGAGCCATAGTAAAAACGGATAAGGTCGCTCGTAAATTCATTTACAAGAAGATGCTTTACATCCTCGTTATCACTGTCAATTACCATGCAGGTTGGAATTCCTTTTGTAAATTCCTGAACATGTCCTGGACCTATCCATACGGCAACCTTGCAGGATGGATCACAGTTTTCAGTAACAATCTGTGAAAGTCTTTTTCCCGTGTCAATTTCAATGCCCTTCATACAAAGAACAAAAATCTTGTCCTTAAGGTTTAATTTTTCAAGGCCTTTCATAAAGCTTGTTAAAACCTGAGAGGGAATTGAAATAATTATAACATCGCTGTCTTTG
>JAZSLO010000070.1:0-14381 GCA_045535415.1 Eubacteriales bacterium | reverse complement strand
GGGGCAAAGGGAATTGACACTTGTGCAAAACTGTATGCACAGGAAAACGGAATAAAATACACTGAATTTTTACCTGAATATGAAAAATATAAGAAAGGTGCGCCCTTAAAGAGAAATTTGCAGTTAATAGAATATGCAGATACTGTTATTGTTTTTTGGGACAAAAAATCAAAGGGAACGAAATATGTAATTGATAATTGTATAAAGAAAAACAGAAGATTAGCTGTTTTTTTGAAAGATGAAAAGTTTAATAAATAAAAATATACCTCCAAAAGTAAGTAGCTGAAAACTTTTGGAGGTTTTGTTATACCGATATGATATAAATCCAATATATCGTTGCGAAAAGCAACATATCGCGCCAAAGGCATATCGCTTTGAAATGTCGAGAAGACATTTTAAATTTTTGCCCCACCAGGCCGTAGATTTCACAATGGAAAACCCTGCGTGTGCAAGGCGGTGTCCTGTCTAAAATTTCGTGCTACCAGCGTCCGCTACTACTTCCGGTCTTATCCCGGCATAAATCCGGCGAGCGGGAAGTGGCGGGAGGTCTGCATCCCGTTTTATGAACTTCGGACTCCATTAATTTCGTGTAGGTTCCTCTAAATATGAAATCATACGAGAAAGGCAGGAGATTTTACACAAATATCTTATGCAAAAGTTTAAAAATTATTCGCCAGCCTCATCAACTGCATCGTGATCGATTTCAGACATAAATTCATCTTCAAAAGCATCTGCAACCTTGTCGAATTCGTCGTCATCTTCAATTGTGAGAAGAGTTTCTTCGCCGTCTTCATCCAAAGCAACTTTAAGGATAACATATTCATCTTCGTCGCTTTCAACAGGGTAGAGGGCTACATACTTTTCCCCGTCAATTTCCATATTTCCGATAAGTTCGAAATCGCTTTCGTTACCTTCTTCGTCTGTAAGTGTAAATACTTCAAATTCAAATGTTTCTTCTGACATAATTAAAATCTCTCTTTCTGCTCTGAAAACCAAATTCATATGGCTTCAAAACGGTATTAAACTTAGTCATATTTTAAAGTGTGTAACATCTAAAAATATTATGTTTACTGTATTATTTTATCTTATTTTTCCCCGTCTGTCAATAGAAATGGCTATATTTAAGGCTTTTCGGGGTGTTTTTTTGTTTTGTTTTGCGTCAAAAACCGTAAAAACTCAGCAAATTCCGCCAAACTTCGTCAGGTTTCACCCTTTTTTATTTTATCCCAGTATTCCTTTGCACTTCTTTCGGTTTTGTTGTCACCAAACACATAGTACACTCTGTCTTTTAGTTTGTCGGGAAGATACTGCTGTTTGTAGTAGTGGTTGGGATAGGTGTGGGGATACACATAATTTTTGTTCTTGTCTGCAGATGGTGCCGACGCGTCCTTGATATAATCGGGCATTGAAATTTCGGGGAAATTTCTCACATCCTGCGCGGCAAGAGCGTATGCATCGTGTGCCGAATTTGATTTTGGCAAAGTTGCAAGGTAAATTACCGCCTGCGCGAGAGGGAGTCTTGCCTCGGGAAGTCCAAGCTGAAGAGCGTTGTCGCAGCATGCTTTTACAACGCAAACTGCCATTGGATGTGCAAGTCCTATATCTTCCGACGCTATAACAAGAAGCCGTCTTATTGGTGACAGAATATCGCCGCCCTCAAGAAGCCTTGCAAGATAAAAGAGCGCAGCGTTCTCGTCCGAGCCTCTTATTGACTTCTGGAAAGCCGAGAGCAAATCATAATGCTCTGTTCCGTCCTTGTCAAAATGCTGGGAAAAGCCAATGGACTGTCTTGCGGTATCGACGGTTATATTGCCGTTTTCGGAAACATAGCAAAGTTCAAGCGCACCGATAGCGCGTCTTACATCACCGCCCGAGCACGATGCAATAAAGGAAACGGCTTCTTTTCTCTTCTCATCATCAAATTTGTCTTTTTCAGGATTTTCTCCGTCAAGAATTGAGAGTGCTCTGAGAAGTGCTTTTTCAACCTGGCTTTTCTCACATTTTTTGAATTCAAAAACCGAGCATCTTGAAAGAATGGCAGGGTAAATTGAAAAATATGGATTGTCTGTTGTCGAGCAGATAAGCGTTATTCTTCCGTCCTCGATAAATTCCAAGAGACTCTGCTGCTGTTTTTTATTGAAATACTGAATTTCGTCAATGTATAAAAGTATTCCGTCTGCACCAAACAGCGTGTCCGTTTCCGAGAGAACATCCTTTATATCAGAAAGCGAGGCAGTGGTTGCATTTATTTTGCGAAGCGTCATTCCTGCATTTTTTGCAACAATGTTTGCAATCGTGGTTTTACCTGTTCCAGAAGGGCCAAAGAAAACCATATTGGGAAGTTTGCCCGACGATACAACTTTTCTGAAAAGACAGTTTTGTCCGAGCAAATGCTCCTGACCCACAACTTCGTCTAAAGTTTTTGGTCTTATTTTGTCTGCAAGAGGACTTGACATATTTTCTGCCTCCTTTCGTTTTTTAATATATATCGGATTTAATTTCCTGCCCGTCAAGGAGCATCTGAATCTGATTTATAACCTTTTCAACGCCGGATCTGTTGACATAAAATTCCGCGGTTTCACCGTCAAGAGAAACAAGACACCTTGTGGTTGACAATGAATAGAAATGGTATGTCAGCTTTTCACCAAAAGTTGTTTTTACCGTAAATTCAAAGTCTTTTGTAAGTCCGTCTGTCTGTTTTACATCCGAATATCCTGCAATATATATTCCCATAAGGGAAATGAACATTTGTCTGAAACTTGCGTCATCAATTTGCTTTCCGCTTAAGCCTTCGGTCACACTGATTGCAGAGGAATCTGTATCGTGCGAAATTTCAAATATTCTTGTTTCCGCAGGAGTTTTTACTGAAAGACTGGTTATGTCTTTTATGTTTCTTCTGAAAACACCCATATCAACAAGGTCGATAAGACCAAATTCAAGGAAAGGCACTTTGTCTGCCGACAAAGTTACAATTGTGTCCATATAGTCTGTGTAGACATAGTAAAAAGCATTTCCCACCTCATCTGTCATAAGACGGCTTGCGGAGAATTTGTAAGTTTTACCCGATATTGCGTATTCAACAGTACTTTCGGGAACAAGAAGTCCAAAGGACTCGAGAAGTGTTTCTTTTTCCTCATTTTTTGAAACATTGAATGCCACCACATTTTCACCCGAAAGGGAAGACAGACACAAAAGTGCGTCGTAGAAATTGTCAAGCGAGGGTGAGTAGTTTGCGGGGTATGTCACTCTGTGAAGACTTGTGTCACTCGATGAATTTCTCTTTTCTTCGGGGATTATTTCACATTCAAAAAATCTCTCGTTTTTCTTTTGAATAGAGAATTTTTCCATATATCCGCACAGTTGCTGTGGAATATCAGGCTGAATTTTCGGGTTTATATATGTGTAAACACCCTCAAGAAAAACGCTTACCGATGTATCGGCAATATAAATGTGGGGCTTTTCCTCGTGCTTCATATAATAGCCCTGTCTGTCGCTTGTCATATTTCCAAGAAGAATCGTGTGGCTTTTGCCGTTTTTGTCTGAAACTGTGATTTTTGCCTTTACGGTATCGTCAGAAAGACCGTATGATGAAAGGTCAGACGATGGGTTTGGAACTTTGCTCTGGCAAAGCATACTTCTTGCCTGATATAAAAGCGATGAAAGTTTTGATGAATTGTAAAGCTGAAGAGGAGCTTTGTCGATTATGAAATCGCCCGATATCTCGTCTCTCTGCACGAGAAATGTGCCGTTGCTGTTTGTAATTTCAACGCCGTTTAAATTGTCAAGCGAGAAAGGCTCGAAGATATAAGGACTGTAAGAAACAGTAATTCCGTGAGCGCGGAAAGTGTAAGCAATGTCATCGCTTTCACCCTTTGTCACATCAAATTCACCTTTTTCGCCATTTTTAAGGGCATCCTGAAGCGCTGATTTTGTAACAATGCCGTTTTTGTCGGTAATGTAGGCAAAAACAAGGTCTCCGTCCTCGTCAAAATTTCTCACCGTCACAAGCGGAGCTTTAAGGAAAAATGACAGGGCAATTGCACCGATTGCTACAACAGCAATACAAACTGCGAGTATTATTATATATTTTTTTTGCTTTGCTAAAGTTGTATTATTCTTCATTATAAGAACTTCCTCTTTACAAATACTACCGCACCTGCAATGCAAATTATAACAGGCACGAAAAGTCCAAGTCTTAAAGTGATGTTTTCCTTTTGCTTTTCAGACACCGAAATATCAGCCTCGTCAAGTACCTTAAAGTCGATGTTTGCCGCAATATTCATATTGCCCATAAGTGACAAAGCATTCTTTACAACATTGTAGTTTCCGTACTGCGATGAGCCGGTTATAACAGTGTTTGACTGGTTTGTGGGAAGGTAGCTGAGAAAATACGTCGAACCGCAAACCAGTGCATATGCGTGTTTTTCTTCACCGCCGGTCATTTTTGCATAGTCGGAGATTGTCATTATAGGAGACAAAGGAGAATTTTGCGCGTGTCCGCCGGTTATGCTTTGTGCACCCTTTGATGCACTTATAGCAGGGGAGACATTTATGTTTTCGCCCTTTTCAAAGACAATCTTCAAAGGAGTTGAATAGTCAAGAAGCGGCTTTGCAGAAGAGACGTTTGTGCTTAAGGTTTTGCCGATAGCATAACCTGCCGTTCCTTCTTTACCCGAGAATGAGCCGAGAATTGCATATCCGTCGGAGGATACTGTGTTTGTATTCGTATCACGCAAAATAGTTCCGGGAGTGTATGTGACTCCACATTCGTCATTCATGAACTGTTTGAGTTCAGAAAGTTCGGGTGTTTCGGGACTGAGGTAAATCATAAGATTTCCAAAGTTTTCCTTGTAGTAGTTTTTAAGAAGCGCTATTTCATTAACATAGCCTTCTTTTTCTTCGTTAAGCCCCGTAAAGTCGTTCTTGGGGTCGCATATAACAAGAAGATTGAACTTTGAAAGCGCGTTCTTGTCAACAGTCTTAAGGTCAACAGTTGTCACTTTATAACCTTGCTCTGCAAGAAGGAACATAAGTGACTGGCTGACGCTTTCGCCGTGACCCGTAGTAAAGCCACAGAGAAGGTCCTGCGGGCGAGCTGTCTGGAGAATTGAAGTTGTAATCTGGTTTTCACCGTCGAATGCAAAAACTCTTCCGGAAGATGAGTATTTGTAGAAACTGTTTATATTCAGAAGTACGCTTCGTCCTGTTTTTGGTGAGTGAACTATTACGGAGTTTGAATTTATATCATCCTCTGATGTCTGCTTGAATTTGTTGAAATATGTCGGATTTGACACAACATTTTCAAACAAGACCTTGACATTTGAAAATTCGCTCTGGTAGTTTTCGCAAAGTCTTTTTATTGGGTCTGCATACTGGCTTGATTCAATAATGTCGCGCTCGGCTGCAAAAATTATTTCAACTTCGCCCGAAACATCTTTGAGAGCATCTCTTGTAGCATCGGTGATTCCATAGATGCTTTCGCTTGTCATATCAAGGTATATTCCGCCCACTTTGTCGGATACAAATGATATGAGGGCATTGACGGCGATAACAAAAACAAGGAAAATCACCGTAAAAGCCGTTGCAAATGAGCCGTATTTGAATTTTCTTGTCGAGGTGACTTTGTCAATCCCCGATTTTATATCCTCTTTGTTAAAACTTTTCATAATTAAAAAATCCTTTCAGCAAAAAGCGAAAATTAAGCCCAGCGTCTTTTCTCGTAAACTCTGACGGTAAGGAAGATAAATACGAAAATAAGACTTAAAAAGTAAATTATTGCAGGAATGTCAAATACACCGCTTACAAATGATGAGAAGCGGTCGGTAACAGAAAACCACTTGACAATAGCTCTTAAAAATTCGCTGTTTATACTCGGGGCAATTCTGCCGACAGTCAGAATAAGAACAAAAGCACCTATTGATAATACTGCCGATACAATCTGGTTTTCGGTAAGTGATGAAATAAAAAGACCAATTGAAATAAATACACCGCCGATAAGAATAATGCCAATAACACTTCCGATAATTGTCGGAACATTGATTTTTGAAATTACATATTCCTGTGCTTTTGCAACACTATTGAGAGTCAGAATGTTGATAAATGAGGAAGTGATAAGTGTTGCCGAGAAGAGAGTGAAAGCTGCAAGGAATTTTGCAAAAATTATTCCTGAAAGATTAACAGGACTTGTAAGAAGAATCTGTTCTGTCTTTGTTTTTCTCTCTTCACTTAAAAGTTTCATTGTAACCAGGGGTATAAGTATTGCAAAGAACCACAGCATCATTGAAAAATATGTTTTTGTGTCTGTGGTATTTGCACTTATTGTAAACAAACTGAAAGAAAGTCCCGAAATTGCAAAGAAAATTGCACAGAAAACATATCCTATGGGACTTATGAAAAATGAACGCATTTCTCTTTTGAATATTGCAATCATGCCTTTGCCTCGCTTTCTTTGTCGTCATCTTCTTTTTGTGCGTCAACAAGTGTAATAAACACATCTTCGAGTGATGCTTCAAGCGGAGAAAGCCCCAGAAGTTCCCAGCCCTTTTCACAAAGCATATGGAAAAGAGGCTTTCTTATGTCAATGTTGCTTTCAGATTCTATAAGAAAACTTGTGCTTCCGGCATCCTTTTCGCCGATAATTTCAGCGTTTACAACACCCACCATATCGCGCAATGCGGATAAAACTTCTTTTTCTTTTCCGCAGATTTTTGCACACAGTTTTCTTGAACCCGTGATTGCTGAAAGATTACTTGTCTTTTTGTCGGCAATAAGTTTTCCTTTGTTGATTATTATAATTCTGTCACAAACCGCCTGAACTTCCGAGAGAATGTGAGAACTTAAAATAATTGTGTGTGTTTTGCCAAGCGCACTTATAAGATTTCTTATTTCTATAATCTGCTTTGGGTCAAGGCCAACGGTGGGCTCGTCAAATATGAGAATGTCGGGGTTTCCTACAAGCGCCTGGGCAATTCCGACTCTTTGTCTGTATCCCTTTGAAAGATGCGAAATTGGACGCTTGTAAACGTCTGTAATTTTCATAACCTCGCAAATTTCCGCTATGTGCTTTTTGCGGTTTAGGGTACACTTTTTCAAATCGTATACAAAGTTTAAGTATTCCTTGACCGTCATATCAAGGTAGAGCGGTGGCTGTTCGGGAAGAAATCCTATGTGCTTTTTTGCCTCAATGGGATTTTCAAGAACGTCAATACCCGCAATCTTAACTTCGCCATATGTTGCAGAGAGATAACCGGTTAAAATATTCATTGTTGTGGATTTACCCGCACCATTAGGGCCGAGAAAACCTACAATTTCACCTTTTTTTATGTGAAATGATATGTCGTTTACGGCAAAGTTCTGACCGTAACGCTTTGTGAGATTGGTAATCTGAATCATATTTCCTTACCTTTCCAAAAAAGTTGTTTTTATCTTTGAAAAATGCCCTGATAAGTGTTTCTTTCAAGTAAAGTCTTGTCAATGGCATTTAAAACTTCAAATTTTTTGATGCTCCAAAGCGGTGCAACGAGTGTTTTTCTGTCGCCATCGCCCGTAAGCCTTTGGATTACAATATCTTTGTCTATAACTTCAAGCTGATCGCATATAAGGTTTACATAATCCTGCTTTTCAAAAACTTCAAGGTTGTCGTTTTGATACATTTTCTCGCAAACCGTACCTTTTATAATGTGTAAAAGGTGAAGTTTCAAAGACCACGGGTGCATATCCGAAACACATCTGACGCTTTGCATCATCATATCCCTGTTCTCACCCGGAAGTCCGTTTATAAGGTGAACGCACACATTTATGTTTTTGTCGCAAAGCCTTTTGAAAGTATTTTCAAATTCAGAAAAAGTGCTTTGCCTGTTTATAATTTCACCTGTTTTGTCGTGGATTGTCTGAAGTCCCAGTTCCACCGTTAAAAATGTCTTTTTTGATATTTCAAAAAGTAAATCAAGAACTTCGTCTGGAACACAATCAGGTCTTGTTGCAATGCTAAGACCTACCACATTTTCCTGATTCAGTGCCTCATAGTAGAGCTTTTCAAGAATTTTTATGTCGGCATAAGTTGCAGTTCCAGTCTGGAAATATGGCATATATTTTGTGTTTTTCCACTTTTTTGAAAGCATTTCTGTTATATCTGAAAACTGCTTTGAAATACACTCGTTTCCGTCTCCTGCAAATTCGCCTGACAGCTTGTCCGAGCAGTAAATACATCCGCCAAAAGCCTTTGTGCCGTCACGGTTAGGGCAGGTGAAAGGACCTGAAAGCGGAACTTTTGCAACCTTGCACCCGAATTTGTTTTTGAAAAAGAAGTCTAAGCTGTTGTATCGCTTGTCACCAAAATATGAGTTCATTATATAAACTCCTTGTAAATTTCGTTTTTGGCAACGCCTCTGTCCTTGGCACAAGCCTTTATTGCGTCCATTTTTGAAAGACCTTTGCTGGAGTAAAATTCGACATGCTCATTTATCGTCATATTTTCAAAGAAATTGTCTTTGTCACTTTCCTTTGCGCCCTCAATTATGAGAACATATTCGCCTTTGGGATTTCTTTCTTTGTATTCATTCACAGCATTTTCAAGAGTTGTAATATAAATTTCTTCGTTGATTTTTGTAAGTTCTCTTGCAATGCAAAGTTTTCTGTTGCCAAGGTGTTTTAAAAGAACTTCAAGCGTTTTCAAGAGTCTGTGAGGTGCTTCGTAAAAAATAACGGTTCTCTTGTTGTTCTTATAAGAATCAAGAACTTCACTTATTTCTTTTTTGTCTGTGGGCAAAAATCCTTCAAAGCAAAATCTTCTTGAGTCAAAACCCGAAGCACAAAGTGCCGCCGTGAATGCACTTGCACTCGGCACGGGTATAACACATATATCATTTTGCTTGCAAATCTTTACCAAATCTTCGCCCGGGTCGGATATTGCAGGCATTCCTGCATCCGAAACAAGTGCAACTGTAAAACCGCTTTGCAGTTTTTCAACAATCCCTTTTGCACTCTCAAATTTGTTGTGCTCGTGGTAACTTATAAAAGAGTTTTTGTGGGAAATTCCAAGCAAATTCAAAAGTTTGCCCGTAACTCTTGTGTCCTCACAGGCAATATGGTCTGCATTTGTGAGAGTTTCTGTGGCTCTTTTTGATATGTCGGATAAATTGCCGATAGGCGTGCCCACAACATATAAAGCACCGCTTTTAAGCGTATTTTCCATTGCTTATTCTTCCTCGTCTTTGTTTGTGATTTCTTCTATGTACTGCTTTTCTGTGTTTGAAATCACAACATTTTCGGCAACATGAAGCTGATTGTGAGTAATGTCAAGTTCAAGCTGATTTTTCTGTGTATCTGTCTTTTCTTCGCCAAGTAAAAGCTGTTGTCTTTGAGTGTTTATCTGCTGTGTGAAAAGTGCAAGTTCGGGAACCATATTTAAGTCATCAATCGATTCAAGCCCGAATGTGCGTAAAAATACGGGAGTTGTGCCGTAAAGCATAGGACGGCCCGGGGCATCGAGTCTTCCTTTTTCTTCGATAAGGCCTTTGTCGCAAAGCGACATTATAACAGAGGGCGATTCAATTCCACGAACTTTGTCAACAAGCGCTCTTGTTGCAGGCTGATTGTATGCAATAATAGCAAGAACTTCAAGTGCTGCTCTTGAAAGAGGCTGGTTTCGTCTTATTTCGAGAGCGTTTCTGACTATTGGCGCAAACTCGTTTTTTGTTGCAAGCTGTGCGTGACCGTCAAGAATTAAAAGTTCAATCGCCGAATCCTTTTTGTATTTTGCTGCCAGAGAATCTAAGATTGCAGGAATGTTTTTTGTATCCGCACCGATAGCCTGTGCAAGTTTCTCAAAGGGCATGGCACTTCCGTATGCAAAGAGAGCCGCCTGCGCTGCAAGGGTAAGATATTCTCTGTCGTATAAAAGTTCTTCCTGATATATTACTTTTTCTGCCATTTTGTACCTCTTAAAAATTAAATTGTACATATAATATATATTAAATCAATATAGTATATCATAAAAATAAAAAAATTGCAAGTAAAAGGTAAAGAAAAAACCGCAGCCGAAAGACTGCGGTTAAAAAAGCATTTTTTATTTAATACGTTGAAATTACTTAACTTCAACAGTTGCTCCAGCTGCAACGAGCTGTTCCTTAAGCTTGTCAGCTTCTTCCTTGGAAACGCCTTCCTTAAGAGTCTTAGGACAAGCTTCAACGAGGTCCTTTGCTTCCTTAAGACCAAGACCTGTGATTTCACGAACAACCTTGATAACGCCGAGCTTGGATGCGCCTGCGTCTGCAAGGATAACGTCAAATTCTGTCTTTTCTTCAGCTGCTGCTGCGCCTGCTGCGGGAGCTGCTGCACCTGCAACTGCTACGGGAGCTGCGGATACGCCGAATTCTTCTTCGAGTGCCTTTACGAGATCTGCGAGTTCAAGTATTGTGAGAGTCTTGATTTCTTCAAGAATCTGAAGTGACTTTTCTGATGCCATTTTAAATTACCTCCAAAATATTAAAAAGTTTTTATATTATACAGATTAAAGTAGATGTGCTGTACACACATTATTCTGCAGCGGGTGCTTCTTCCGCTACGCCGCCGTCTTTGTCGATCTTGGCCTGAAGTACATAAGCAAGACCGTAGAGCGGTCCCTGGATGCTTCCGAGGATCTTTCCGATAAGAACTTCCTTTGAAGGAATCTTGGAAAGAGCTTCAACTTCTTTAGCGTCAATAACTGCGCCGTCCATCATACCGACTTTAACTTTGAAGCTTTCGTTTTCTTCTGCGAACTTGCAGAGGATTTTAGCAGGAGCAAGTGCATCCTCGCCGCCGAAAGCCATAGCTGTCATACCTTCAAGATAAGGCTCGAAACCGGAAATACCAGCAATGTCTGCCGCCTTCTTGATGTATGTGTTTTTAACAACAAAGTAGTCAACGCCTGCTTTTCTGAGATCTGCTCTGAGTGTTGTGTCCTTTTCAACTGTGATACCACAGTAGTCAACGAGAACACCGCTCTTTGCAGCCTTCATCTTTTCAGCAAGGTCAGCTACGAGCTGCTGCTTTTGTTCAAGAATCTTTGCGCTTGGCAATATGTTCACCTCCCAAATAAAAAATGCCCTTTTTTCGACCATAGAAAAAGGACAATGTACGGGAGAATATATATTCATAAAAATAGATATTCTTTAATTTTACATCTTCCTCGACAGGCGAGCCGTGCCACCGGCTCATTATAGCTTCCGACGCGGATACTTCCGCATCACGCCACCTGTTTTCTCAGGTCAACACGAGGATAATACCACAAAAGACTTGATTTGTCAAGAGTTTTTTTAAAAAAAGTTTATTTGCCCCTTTAAATATTCATATTATTGTATTACAATAGTTTAAAAGCGCTGGAAGAAAGTGAGGATTTTTTATGTTTATAAAGCATCAAAAGGGAAATCTTTTATATTTTACAAGTTCTCTTTTTGAAGAATACGGAGTTCCTCATTTTTTTGCCACAAGACATGGCGGTGTGAGTGAAGGGTGTTTTGAATCTCTTAATTTCAGCCTTGTAAGACGCGACAAAAACGGCGAATGCGACAAAGAGGAAAATATTCTTGAAAACTGCAAAATTGCAATGTCTTTAATCGGAGAAACTCCCGAAAAGTGTGTTTTTGCACACCAGACTCACACTAATATTGTAAAAAAAGTTACCGATAAAGATGCACAAAATCTTTTTGTAAAATATTCCCAAATCGACGATGGGTTTGACGGACTTGTGCTTGACGGAAATTTTGATAAAGCAAAAGTGCTTTGCATAAGAACCGCAGACTGCACACCTATTCTTCTTTGTGATACAAAGACGGGAAATGTCGCAGCGCTTCACGCAGGCTGGCGCGGAACTGTTGCGAATATTGTTCAAAACGGAATTACAGCACTTGACGCAAATCCAAAGGATGTTATTTGTGCAATCGGACCTTGTATTGCAAGGTGTTGTTATGAGGTCGGAAGCGAAGTTTTCGATGCGGCAAAGAGGCTTTTTGAGGAAAAAGGAATAGAAAACAGACTTTGCGAGTGCTTTGCATTTGAAAATAATAAAATTTTTGCAAGTCTGCCGGATATAAATAAATGCCTTTTGGAAAGCTGTGGTGTGAAATGTGAAAACATCGACATTTCAAGAATCTGCACCTGCTGTACAAAAAATGATGACGGTACGCTTTTGTTCTTCTCGCATAGAGGAATGAAAGGTCATTCAGGAACATTCTTGTCGGCGGTGAAAAGGGTATGAGTATGGATAAAAAACGCTTTAATAAAGTGTATATTGAAATCACAAATGTCTGTAACTTAAATTGTTCTTTCTGCACCCCGTGTGACAGGCAAAAAAGGTTTATGACAAAAGAAGAATTTGATATAATAACAGATAAAGTAAAACCCTTTACCGATTATATTTATCTTCATGTTCTGGGCGAGCCTTTGTTGCATCCCGAACTTTCGGATTTTCTCGATATTGCACAAGAAAAGAACTTGAAAGTTATAATAACCACAAACGGAACACTTTTAAATAAGTGCAAAGATATAATTTTGTCGAAAAAGTGTATTTTCAAGGTAAATGTGTCACTTCATTCATTTGAGGCTAATCAGAATGTGAATTTCGACGAGTATATTGAAAATTGCTTTGATTTTTGCGAAAAAGCAAGTGGGAAGGGAATTGTGTGCGTTTTAAGACTGTGGAACAAAAACGGAAAAGACACGCTCAATGAAAAAATCATTTGCAAGATGAGAGAGTTTTTCAAAGACGGATTTTTCACACCTAATTCCAAAGGTCTTTATATAAAGGAAAAACTTTTTGTCGAATACGGCGAGAAATTTGAGTGGCGTGAAAGCAGAGAAAAAGAAGGCTCGATGAGATGCTACGCACTCAAAGACCAGGCGGCAGTTCTCTGCGACGGAAGAGTTGTCCCTTGCTGTATTGACGCAAACGCAAACCTTGTCCTCGGAAATATTTTTAACGAGGATTTTGAAATTATAATAAATTCTCCCAAAGCAAAAGCCTTGAGAGAGGGCTTTGACAGGGGAGAGGCAAAATTCGACTTTTGTAAAAAATGCGGATTTGCAAAAACTCTTTTTAAAGACAAAAAATAAAGGACAGTGAATATATAATGAAAAAAGGCGCGGTTTACATAATACTTGCAGGAATATTCTGGGGCACAATGGGACTTTTTGTGCATGAGCTGACAGATGTTTTCGGATTTTCCTCGCTTCAGGCATCGTCTTTGAGAATCACAACGGCAGCAATAGTTATAAGCCTTGTAATTCTTTTGACAGATAAGAAAAAATTCAAAATAAATACAAAAGATTTGCCGCTGTTTTTTTGTCTTGGACTTATAAGCGTTCTTTGTATGACGGCATTTTACTTTGGTTCAATAAGCAGCGGAACTTCAATGTCGGTATCGGCAATTCTTCTTTATACAGCGCCTGTTCATGTAACCGTGGCATCCTGCTTTGTGTTCAAGGAAAAATTCACAAAGGCAAAGGCGGTTGCTCTTTTGTTTGCACTTATCGGGTGCGTTCTTGTGTCATTTTCACCGAATGTCACCGCAACACCAAAGGGAATAATTTTAGGAATCTTATCGTCATTCGCTTATGCTTCGTATAGTATTTTCAGTGGACTTTTACTTAAAAAAGGATACCCTGCACTTACCGTTACGGTTTATGCTTTTATCATAGCAGGAATCGGCTCTCTTTGTATATGCGGCTTTCCGCAGGAAGTTAACATAATAACAAGCAACTTGTCGGTAAAGCTTGTACTTACAATCTTTTTCACGGGACTTGTAACGGCTGTTGCTCCCTTTCTTCTTTATACAAAGGGACTCCAGACTACACCCGCATCCTCGGCATCTATAATGGCTTGTGTTGAGCCGCTTTGCGCGTGCGTTTGCGGTCTTTTCAGGGGCGAAAAAATAACGCTTCCCGTAATTTTCGGAATGATGTGTATAGTACTTGCAATATGCGTTCTTAATGTAAAAATTAAAGAGGGAAAAGTAAAATGAAAAATACAACTCTCTGCTATATTGAAAAAGACGGAAAGTATTTGATGCTTTGCCGTAATAAAAAAGAGAATGATGAAAATAAAGACAAATGGATAGGAATCGGCGGAAAATTTGAAGAGGGTGAGAGTCCCGAGGATTGCGTTAAAAGAGAAATTTTTGAGGAAACTTCGCTTGTTGCAAAAACTTTAAAATACTGCGGAATTGTAACCTTTGTATCAAGCGAGTACGGAACGGAATATATGCACCTTTTCAAATGCATAGACTTTTCGGGTGAAATAAAAAAAGAGTGCGATGAGGGGCAACTTTCGTGGATCCAAAAGGGGAAACTTTTCGACTTTAAGATGTGGGAAGGGGATAAGATATTCTTAAAACTTATTGAGG
>JAZSLO010000076.1:0-2318 GCA_045535415.1 Eubacteriales bacterium | reverse complement strand
CCCTCGTCTTTATTAAGATATACACCCTTTACAACAGAGTTTACATACACGGGACAATCGTCCGAATATATATGAACGCCTGCAAGTCTTGCAACATCCTGCAAAAGTTTTCCCGGAAGATTTCCGATTGACGAGAATACGCTCTTAAATGTGCCGTTATCCTTATAGGAAACAGCAGGTGTGCCGTCGGTGAACTCACAGAGAACTTTAACATCTTTATCGTCAGCAACAAATGTTTCTTGCTCGTAGCCCTCGCCAAACTCTTTTCCATTATACATTGCCAAGTGTTTTTTGAGCAAAACTTTTTCTACAGAAATATCCATAATCTGACTTGTCTTATCTTTTGAAATTTCATTTTCACCGACGCAGTCAGGACCTGCGTACCAGAGAACAGTTTTACCCTTACTCTTGATTTTTTCTTCAATAATTTTCTTCGTACTCTCTGACATCTTAAATGAGTCAGCAAAAATAAAGAGTTTATATCTATCAAAATCGATTTTTTCCAAATCACAGATTGAATATATATCAAACGGAGCGCCTATTCTATTGAGACCGTCACGCTGTCTGCCTAAAAAGTGAGTATTAAACAATGCGTTTTTATTTACATAGTAAAGCGATTCTCCGCCCTCGGCAATATAGCAAATTTCGGAAACCGACTTTGACTCCTTTTTAGTAAGCAGGTTTTGAATATCAATAAACTTCTTGACTTCATTCATCATACCGTCAGAATAGAACCAGCCCTCAAACATATCAAACCACCACAGAGCAAGTCTTCTTGCACAGCAAAGCATAAAATCACGGCGCATAACATCAATTGTCTGCGACTCATTTTCAAACTTTGAGTCCCCGCCGGGTATGAGTATTCCGTTTCCGTCGGGCACATATTTGGGTGCAAGATGAGTTATGTGGTCAAATTCAAGAAAATACAGTTTATCTCTCTCATCAAGTGTATCGCTTGTAACCATAACCGCACTTGTATCGTTATATGCTCTATCACCGTAAGACGAGGGACTTGAAATCATATCAACATACGGGCAGTTATATACAGTTTCATAATCAATACTTCCCGCATTCCAGAGTCTTGGTCCGTGAAGCTCGAAAAGATAGCCGAAATATACTCCGCAAAGTTTATTGAAATTAGTCTGCTCTTTTACAACCTTTGCAAATTCGCAAATTGTATTACTTATAAGTTCATTATGGAATTTTCTGTATACTACAACATCTTTTTCGTGTTTAGGGTCAAGAAACAGTCTTTCCTTTGGAATCTCTCTTCTTGACATTTCGGGGATAACTGCGCTCTCATCATTTAAATACTTTCTGAATGCTTCAAGTTTAATCGGGTGTGATTCTTCATTATCATTTGCGCTAAACCATTCGGTTGTCATACCGCCAAGAAGAAAATACCCGTAAAATCTATCCTTATACTTTTCTTCAACATGGTCGATAACGGCTCGAAGATACCTCTTTGCCGCCTCTTTCCACTTTTCGTCGGCAATTACCTGTGATAGATGTGTAAATGAATACGGAACCCCGTGTTTTTTTACATACCACTCTCTTGTATCCATCTGAATCATAAGAGCAAAGTAGGCATCGGGTGCATTCTCAACAAACAAATCTATCTGTGCGTCAACAGGCTCAAAATCATATGTATCGTCATCTACCCAGCTTTCGCCGAAAAGAGAATACGGAACTCCGAGCATACATATAATTCCGCTTGAGAGAATATCAAATACTCTTACTCCCGCCTTATAAAAGTCACTTATATTTTTAGCCGACGGTCTGAAAGATTTGAACGATAACGGTTCAAGAACCTTTCCGTCTATATCAATTTTTACGGCGCCGCCGTATTTTTTCAAAGAAACCTTCATTTTTGCCTCCGAAAACTTTTATATTACAAGTGTAACAAAGTTTTTTTCTTTTTTCAATACAAAAAATCAACTTAATTGTTGAAAGTTTTTAAGCATAACCTCTATGTTGTTTGCGTAATTTAACCTAAAGTTCACAAAGATTGTTTTTATATATGTTAAAATGTCAATGAACTACATTTGGAGAGGTTTTATGAAAATAAATTCAACGACTAAATCACTTACATTGACAGCACTTTTTTGCTGTGTGATAATTATATGCTCTCAAATTTCAATACTCTTTCCCATTCCGTTTACTCTTCAAATTTTCGGGGTGTTTTTAAGTCTTTATGTTCTTGGTGCAAAGAGAGGGCTTTTATGCGTTATTTTATATATAACGCTCGGATGCATCGGGCTTCCTGTCTTCTCATCATTCAGAGGCGGAATTGCCTGTCTTTTTGATACCACTGGTGG
>JAZSLO010000147.1:0-20532 GCA_045535415.1 Eubacteriales bacterium | reverse complement strand
ACACCCGCAACCTTCCTTGAAAGAACAGGCGGCGGTAGCGGTACAGGCGGCGGAGCAACAAGCTATACATATAATGTATACTACAAGTTCCAGAATATAAATGATGATGAGTACGGCACAGATACTTCCGATATTGAACAGAAAAATCTCGGACCTGTAACAAGCGGTACAACAGTAACTGTTGCAACTCCCTCATTCTCAGGCTTTGGATTTGATAGAATTGAAGTAAACGATAAGACTCAGAATTCAAACAACGTTACAATCAATGCAAAGAATAGAAACATTTATGTTTACTATACAAGAAACGAATACGATGTTAAATTCTTTGACGGAGTAGACGGCGGAAATGAGATAGGCAGCCAGGTTGTAAGACATAACGGTTTTGCAACGGCACCCGCAGACCCGACAGCACCTGCAGGACAGAAATTTGCAGGCTGGTCTGATGTTGCGAATGGTACAGTTTCCGATATTAAGGATGTATCAACATATCCTATTACAGGTGAAACAAAGTTCTACCCTGTATTTGTTGATGATACAGTAGTTGTTACTACATACGAAGTAAAATTCTATGACGCAAACGGAGATCAGTACGGCGCGACGCAGAACGTAATTGAAGGTGCATTTGCAAATGTTCCTCCCGTAGCACCGACAGCTCCTGCAGGTAAGGAGTTCAAGGGCTGGGCGCTTACTCAGAACGCGGCAGAAACAGATATTGTTGATGTTGCAACTTATGCAATAAATAGCAATACAGACTTCTATCCCGTGTTCGCAGAAACTACGACAGAAAAGGTAAGATATGAAATCCGTCACGGACTCCAGAGACTTGATGGCGTGTATTTAGTATATTACAGCTACATTTCCGAACCCGTTGAAATCGGAACGGTAGTAACCGTACCTCCCACAAATTATGTAGGATACGATTTCAAGGGATTTGATACAAACTATGGCATTGTAGTTAATGCAAACAATATGTTCTGTGTCAGCAGAGATAATATTATAGTAACTCTCGTTTATGACAGACAGTTGTTTGATGTAGAATTTTACGGAGAGAATGACCAGAAGATAGGTGACACTCAGAAGGTAAAATTCGAAGGCTTTGCACAGGCACCTGCAGCTCCTTCGGCTCCTGCAGGAAAGAAATTTGCAGGCTGGTCTACAAGCAAAAATCCCATGGGAATTAAAGATGTAAGCTCACATCCCATAACAAGAGACACAAAATTCTATGCTATATTTGTAGATGATTCCGTAAATTCATATACTGTTAAATTCTTTGATGCAAATAATAAGCAGTACGGAAGCGAACAGACAGTAATTGAAGGCGGTGTTGCAACACAGCCGGCGGTTAATCCTCCCGCACCCGCAGGAAAGGAATTTGCAGGCTGGTCGACAGACGGCGTAAATGTGGTAGATGTTACAACATTTGCTATTACACAGGATACAGATTTCTATCCCGTATTCGTCAAGAAGGATGTTTATGATGTAATATTCCTTGATAAAGACGGCAATCAGTATGGTGCGACTCAGTATGTAGCTCAGGGCAAATTTGCAGTAGCTCCTGCAATAGCACCCGAAGGCGAATATGGCTATGAATTCGATTACTGGCAGGTTAAGGGCTCAAAGGTAACAGTATCAAGTTATCCCATTGTTGAAGATACAACATTCAGACCTGTATTCAAAAAGGTTACTCACGAAGTTAAATTCTTCGACGGAACAGGTGCAGTTCATAACACGCAGGATGTAGAACACGGTGATTATGCAACTGTTCCCGCAAATCCGACAGCACCCGCAGGCAAGTATTTTGCAGGTTGGTCAGTTGACGGAACTGAAAGCGGAATCAAGGATATTTCAACATATCCTATCACAAAGGCTGAAGAGTTCAGACCTGTATTCCTTGATAATCCCGTTGTAACTTATGAAGTAAAGTTTGTTGATAAAGACGGCGCACAGTATGGCGCGATTCAGACAATAGTTGCAGGAACATATGCGATAGAACCCACACTTAAACCTGCAGGCGAACACGGCTATGAATTTGATTACTGGACAGTTGGCGGTCAGAAGGTTAATGTTGCGACATATCCTATCAATTCCGATACAACATTCACACCCGTATTCAAGAAACTCATATTCGAAGTTAAGTTCTTTGATGGAACAGGTTCTCAGATAGGCAACACACAGGAAGTTCCTTTTGAAGAATTTGCAACAGCACCCGCTGATCCCACAGCACCTGCCGGCAAGTACTTTGCAGGCTGGTCAACAGACGGAACAGTTGCAGGAATTGTAGATGTTTCGACATATCCTATCATAAAGGCAGAAAACTTTGTTCCGATATTCCTTGATTTTGGAATTACAACATATGAAGTAAAATTTGTTGATAAAGACGGCGCACAGTATGGTGCAATCCAGACCGTTGAGGCAGGAAAGTATGCAATTGAACCTGCAATCAAGCCCGAGGGCGAAACAGGTTATGAATTTGATTACTGGACTGTAAATGGTCAAAAGGTTGATGTAGCAAATTATAAGATTCTTGGTGATACAACATTTGAACCCGTGTTCAAGAAGATGACATATACTGTCAAGTTCTTTGATAAAGACGGCATAATGATTGGTGCACCTCAGGATGTTAAGTTTGAAGAGTACGCAACAGCGCCTGCTGATCCTGCAGCACCTGCCGGCAAGTACTTTGCAGGCTGGTCAACAGACGGAACAGCAGCTAATATAAAGGATGTTTCAACATATCCCATTATTAAGAATGAAAACTTCACACCTGTATTCCTTGATATTGCGATTACAACTTATGAAGTAAGATTCCTTGATAAAGATGGAAATACCTATGGTGATGTTCAGACAGTTGAAGCAGGAAAGTTTGCGATAGAACCTGCAGTATCACCCGAAGGTGAAACAGGTTATGAATTTGATTATTGGGCTGTAAACGGTCAAAAGGTAGATGTTGATACATATGTAATCAATAGCGATACAACATTTGAACCTGTTTACAAAAAGTCAACTTTCACAGTCAAGTTCTTTGACGGCGAAGGCACACAGATAGGCACAACACAAAATGTAAAATATCAGGAATATGCAACAGCACCCGCAGATCCTCAGGCACCCACCGGAAAGACATTCTCCGGCTGGTCGGTTGACGGAACAGTGGGCGGCATAAAGAATGTTGCAAATTATCCTATTACTAAGGACGAAAACTTTGTACCTGTATTTACAGACATACCCGTTGAAAAGTTTAAAGTTGAGTTCCTTGATAAAGACGGAAATGTATACGGCACACCTCAGGAAATTGCAAAGGGCGCACTTGCAACAGAGCCTGTTGTAAAGCCTGATGGCGAGGTTGGATATGAATTTGACTACTGGACTGTAAACGGTCAAAAGGTTGATGTTGCTACATATGCAATAAATGCAGATACAACATTTACACCTGTGTTCAAGAAGTCAACATATGAAGTTAAGTTCGTTGACGGACAGGGATTCCAGATAGGCACAACACAGTATGTAAAATATCTTGATTATGCTCAGGCACCCGCAGATCCGACAGCTCCTGCAGGAAAGGTATTCTCCGGCTGGTCTGTTGAGGGAACTGCACAAGTGGTAGTTGATGTTGATACCTATGCAATTAAGGGCAATACAACATTTATCCCCGTATTCGAGGATGCACCCATAACAACCTATGAAGTAAAGTTTGTTGATAAAGACGGAAACCAGTATGGTGATATCCAGATAGTTGAAGAAGGCAAGTTTGCTAACAAGCCCACAACAAATCCTGCCGGAGAAACAGGATACGAATTCGACTATTGGTCAGTAAATGGCACTCAGGTTGATGTTGCAAATTATCCTATAAACGCAGATACAACATTCGAGCCTGTATTCAAGAAGATGACTTACACAGTTAAGTTCTTTGACGGAGAGGGCACACAGATAGGAAACGAACAGTATGTTAAGTACCTTGACAAAGCAATAGCACCCGGCGATCCCGCAGCACCCGCAGGATATACATTCGCAGGCTGGTCGGTTGACACAACAGTGGCAGGTATAAAGGATGTTGCAAATTATCCTATCACAGAAAATACAGAATTCAGACCCGTATTCACACTTGTTCCCGTTACAAAGTACGAGGTTAAGTTCCTTGATAAAGACGGAAACCAGTACGGCGATATTCAGGAAGTTGTTAAAGGCGGCACAGCCTTTGAACCTGCAATCAAGCCCGACGGTGAAGAAGGCTATGAATTTGACTATTGGACAGTTGGCGGCGTTAAAGTTGATGTTAAGTCATACACAATCAACGAAGATACTGAATTTACACCTGTATTTAAGATTAAGACCTTCAGAGTTCGCTTCTATGACGGAAGAGGATATAAGATTGAACAGCAGACTGTTGAATATGGTGACTATGCGGTAGAACCGAATGTTCAGCTCGAAACACCTGTTGGACAGAAGTTTGTTGGATGGTCAGTTGACGGTGTAAACACAGTAATTGTTGACTTCTATGAAATCAAGGAAGATACAGACTTCAGACCACTCTTTGGACCTGAAACATACACAGTAGTGTTCAGAAATGAAGGCGTAACTGTAAAGACACAGCAGGTTGAATACGGAATGTATGCAACAGCTCCTGCAGATCCTACAAAGAGTGAAGATGCAGCGAACACATACACATTCGCGGGCTGGGCAGTAAACGGAACTGTTGTTGATGTTGCAGATTACGAAATCAAGGTTGCAACAGTATTTGAAGCAACATATACCGCAACACCTAAAACTTATACAGTAAGATTCCTTGTAGACGGAACAGTTTATGACGGAAATGAATTTACCGATAAAAAGTTCGGCGATACAGTAGATGTTCCCACAGGAACACCCACAAAGCCCGGTGATAAGCAGTACACATACGCATTCTCACACTGGTCTGATACAGTGGATGGAGCGGCATTTGACTTTAGCACATATACAGTAACAGGAAATCAGGATTTCCACGCTGTATTTACAAAGACTCCCGTAACTTACACTGTAACATTTATCGCAGACGGTAAGGAATACGCAAAGGTTGAAAATATAGTATACGAAGGAACATCCGGACTTCCGGCTACAAATCCTTCAAAGGAAAACCACACATTCGAAGGCTGGTTCACAAAGCCTGATGGTGAAGGTGTTCAGTATCTCGGTACAGAAAAGATTACCGAAAACATTACAGTTTATGCTCATTTGAAGGCACTGACTGTTAAGGTAGAATTTTATGACGAAGTTCTTATCAAGACTGTCGACGGACTTGAATACGGCGATACAGTATCGCTTGATAAGTTCCCTGCAAAGAAAGCAGATATTGAAGGCTTTGTAAAGAGAGACTCGGCATCAGATTTGTATAATAATGAAGTTCATACAATTCCTTATGTATGGCTCTATCAGACAGAGGACGGTATGTGGCACGAATTTGATGAAACTGTAGAAGTTAAGAAAGAAATTCTTAAGGTTTACAGAAGAGTAAAGAGAGTTTCTGCTTATGTTGACGTTTCCGAATATATTTCAGGACTTCCTGAAGTTATGGTAAGCGTTGCTTATACGGACGAGACACGAGCTGCAGATTCAATCAAGGATGCACTCTTTATTAACGAAAATCTTTTAATCCAGGCTTATAATAAGTCAGGTGCGGAAAATAAGGCTTTTGCAAAACTCAGACAGTTTGGTCTTATCGATGAAGGCAGAGGAATTAACAATGTTAACAGACTTGTTAACTTTGCAGATGTTCCCGGATTTGATCTTGAAGGCTTCCTCAGAGAAGAAATGGATAAGAACATGGTTGAGGATTCAACAGATACAATCGCAGAAGCTCTTATCGGAAGAGATCCCGATGCTGCAGCGGACGATCTTGTAATCTTTGTTGACGCAATGCTCAGAGACGACCATGAGGGAACAAGAGCTTATATATTCAGCCTTGTTCACGAAATAATCGAGAAAAAGCAGTGGCATAAGTTTGATGACCTTATAAACGTTCATGTTGATAAAGCTCTTGAGCCCGGAAATGAGGCTGAAAAGGCTGCAATGAGACAAAGAATTGATGAGGCTCTTGCAGAATGTGCTCAGAGAGAAGATCCTGTGGTATTCAGAAACTTCCTTGAATCAATTTATACGGTAATTCATAAAACTCAGCCCGATGATGCTGTTATTGACCATGTAATTGCAAATCATCTTTACGATGTAATTGTTGATGATTACTATGCAGCTGATAAGGCTACAAGAGATGCAACGGTTGTTGAATTTATTGACCACCTTGATAACACACCCGTTGGCGGTGAAATTCTCGAACACTTTGTTGATAATGTTATCGATGACGTAATTGTAGATGACCACGCAGATGACGAAATCGTAGCACTTGCTCTCAGACTTATTGTTGATGAACTTAACGAAGGCAATAAGGCATACCTTACAAAATTCGTTGAACAGTTCTCAAAGATTGACGATCTTGTTGAAGTTGCAAAACAGTCTAACTTCCAGGAACTTTATCATAAGATAAATGACTCCGAAAGATTCATTCAGGAAATGATAAATCCCGATAAGTACGATTCAGAGTTTACTATTACTCCTTATAACCACTTTGTAATTGTTAAGATTACAGAATTCTTTGCAAGATTTGATACATTTGATGATGTAATTACATTCCTTGCAAATAGAGGAGTGCCTCAGAGAGTTCTCAATCAGCTTTATGAGATACCCGAGATTGAACTTATTTACTCAAGATCAATCCCCGCATTCGTGGAAGAAGTAAATAAGGGTATAGCTGCAACTTCAAACGGAGTTTCCGAATATAAGGTTGAAAGCGGTGTCAGACTCCACTTCAATCCTATCAGCGAAGTATACGGACCTTTGTTTGACTATGCATATGATAAGTACACAAGTATTTCTGACCCGAATACAGACGGTATAAAGCAGAACATTTACGATTATGTAATTGCAAACCCCTACTATGAAGACATTCTCTATCTTATGAGAGTTGAAAACATCTTCAATGGTACTGCAAATGATTACACACACGAAAAGAGCGGATATTCATTTAAGACATTTGATGGGGATGGCGGATATCTCCACCTTATTCAGAACCTTGCAGTTCTTTCGGATGACGCAGTAATGTGGTACTTTGATGATAACAATGTTCCAGCACACCTTCGTGATAAAGTAATCGAAGCATTTGCAAATAGAGTTGTTGGTTATATGAATATCTTTATGGATCTTCTCAACAACTATGATGCAAACGGACTTCCCGGAAGCCTTGATAAGATTTACGAAGACATCCTTGCATACGATCTTGCAAACGGTGACTTTGAAAAGGTAATGGGCAAAGTGGAAGATTTAACAGGTATCGACGCAAAGGCTTACTTTGAAAAGCTTGTAGAACATGAAATTGCAAATAAGGGATATACAACTGTTAAGGATAAATTCGGAGCAAGAGTTGCAGTCCTTATTGAAAAAATTGTTTCCTCAAGACTTGACAGAGAGTATACAGCCGCTGATGCACAGAAGATTATTGACACTATCAACGGACTCTTTACAGAAGATGTAAATGAAATGATAACACTTGATACAGTGCTTGATAAAGTTCCCGGCAAGACTTCAACAGATTATATTCTTCCCGATAATACTGCGGAAACTTCAGATAACTATGTTGAAACAGTAGATACATGGAAGAAGACTGTAAAGAACATAATAGTTGAGCTTGTAAGAGAACTCACATCATTGTTCTGATAAAGAACCTTAAAACACACAAAACAGGCGGGAAACTGCCTGTTTGTGTGCATAAAGGCGAGAAAGGAAAAAATATGAAATTTAGGAAAATTATACTTGCGGTTATAATGGCTTTTGTGTTGACAATTTGTGCATTTGCCGAAAATACAACCGTGACATTTCCTGATGTGCCGGAAGATGCAGATTACGCACAGGATGTGTATAAACTTGTTGAATCCGGTGTTATAAACGGTTATACAGACGGAACATTTAAGCCCTCAGGAAGCGTAACAAGAGCCGAAATGGCAAAAATGATAGGACTTACATTCGGTTATACTGATACAACCGATGCAAAAGGTTTCCCGGATGTTGCCGAAAAAGCATGGTATGCACCGTATGCACTTGCAGCACAGAAAGCAGGCTTTGTTGAAGGCTATGAAGATGGCACATTCAGACCGAATGAACTCATAACAAGAGAACAGGTTTGTGCAATACTGTGCAGAATTACAAATGCATATGATTTGCCCTTTGATGTTGAGATTACGGACGAAATTTCAAAATGGGCAGTTGATTATGTTAAAAAGGCAGTAAATAACAGATTTATGCCTCTTGAAGAGGGAAATACTTTCAGAGCAACACAGGTTATAAAGAGATATGAACTTGCAAGTGCTCTTGCAAAGTTTGCAAAGGTAAAACCCGCGACACCCGTTACAGCAAATGTCAGATTCTTTATGGGCGATGAGCAGATAGGTGAAGCTGATACTGTTGTTGTGGGCGATTATGCACAAGTTCCCGAAAATCCTGTTCACGCTGATGAAACTTTAGAATTTGCAGGCTGGAAGATAAAGGGAACAGAGGATACTCAAATAATTGATGCAAAATCATATATGATAATGGGTGATACGGATTTTGAAGCGGTGTTCAGGACAAAGTATCATACAGTTACTCTTTATGTTGACGGCGTAATTTATGATACGATAGAAGTTAAGCATGGTGAGATACCCGTTGGCATAACACCTCCGAAAAAAGACGGATTTGATTTTGCCGGATGGTCAAAGACACAGGGCGGAAGTCTTGTAAATATTGCAAACCTTGTTGTAACAGAGGATATAAACCTCTTTGCAAAATTTGAATCAGGCTCAGCTCCTGTTGTAACATTCTATGTCAGATTCTATGTTGACGGTCAAATTTTTCACGAAATTGATGTGGCAGACGGCTCAAAGGTTAAAGCACCAACAAACGAGCCGACACCACCCGGACAAGATCTAAAGTTTGTGGGCTGGTCGCTTACAGATGGCGGAACAATTTCAGTTGATTTTTCAGAGCTTAGAATTACAAAGAATACAAAACTCTATGCAATTTTTGCCGACCTTACCGAGCAGGATATACTTTATGATATGCTCGACAGAGGTTATGACCAGCTCGACGATGTTTTGGATATGATTCCTGAAGGCACCGGAAAAACAGAGTATTATAATATCTGGAGTGAGTTTGTAGAAGTTGTAATGGACTGTATTGATAAGGTTCTTAAGGACGCCGACAGTGGTGTAATTATAAGTAAGCAGTATATAAAGGATAGATACCCTGGAGACCTTGAATATGCGGAATATCTTGCACTTGACTGTCTTTCCGGAAGACAACTTACAGAACTTTCAAATCTTATTATGAATAATGTTGAACCCGATATTCAGGATTTCCTTCTTGAATTCTTTAATGTGGAACTTCCAGATTAATAGATAATAAAAATAAAAATCCCAAAGCCAAGAGGCTTTGGGATTTTGTTTTTAACTATTTAATTTTAACAACGCACACTGACATATCATCGGCTCTTTTGTTTATAACCTTTGCCTTTTCAATGATTTTGGCGCACAAAAGAGCAGGCTCGTCCATTGTGTCAATTCGTATAAGTTCAGAAAGCCACACTCCGTCGTCGGGCGACTGAACAATGCCGTCGGACATCATAATTATTACATCGCCGTTTTCGAGTGGAATATGGGTGTTTTCGGCGTTGAAGGATTCAATAATTCCGCAGGGGGGAGTTTGGGAAAAGATTTTGTAAAGGCGTGATTTGCGAAGGATGAATGATGCACCCGCACCCGCCTTTAAAAAGGTGGCACTTTTGTTGTATTTGTCAATTTCAAGAAGGTCCACCGTTGCAAAAGTCTCATCGTTTTTTGATAAGAGAAGGTTGTTGAGCATTTCGAGACTTACATTTTTCGCACACCCCGAACAAAGCATTTTTTCAAGAAACATACACGAAAGACGAGAAGTCATTGCGGCATTCGCACCGCTTCCCATACCATCTGATATAAGAGTGTAGAAATATCCTTTGTCATTTTCAAAAAAGCAGGCTGTGTCACCGTTTATATCTCCGCCGTCAAGGGCGAAATCGGACTTTGCATATTCTATTTCAATGCAATCCCGTCTTGAAAGGTTGATTGTCATATCATCTTTTTCCGAGATGTCAAAAGACGGTTCTGTTAGCGCGAATCCACATTTTTTTGAAAGGAAACTGCTCAAATCACTTGATGACAGCGGGATTTTGTCGGGTTTTATGCCGTGAATTTCAATATCTTTTTCACGACTGCCAAATACATTTACAAAGGTGTGTGGAAGGTCAATGTCTAAAAGCGCCTTTGATATAATTTTTTCAAGACGCTCGTCGTGAACCCTGCTTTGCTGGACTTGTTTTTCGGTAGAGTTTATAAGACGCGAAACCGATGAGTAGTGGCCGGCAAGATTCTTTGTCTTGTTAGATTTTATATGGTCAAATGCAAGTTGTGTGTAATTTTGGTTTATTAAATCGCAAAGTTTTGCACAATTTATACATTTGTCGGAAAGAAGAGCAGAGAATGATTTTTCTAAAAGTTCGTGATTGCGAAGAAGAGATATGCACTTTTGCTTTAATTCTTCAAAGTCGCATTGTTTTTTTGCATAGCAGTATGAATTGCAGGAACAAGAACTGCAAATATCTGAAAAAGCGTCGTCAATAAGACATAGAACTTGGGGCGCGGGAGGATGCTTTAAGGAATCCGAGAGTTTAAAAAACATTGATGAAATGCCGGAAAGAGTGTCAGAAACATTTTTGAACTGACTCTTTTCAAGTGGTTTTTGAGCTTTTGTGCGAATCTGGACTTTTGAAGTAACACGCAAAAAATCAGGGATGTTGCCGGACAAAAGTGCAAAAATGATACATCCGCAGACAGTTTCGGGCAAAATGTCGTTAAGTATTGAAAAGGATGAAAAATATATTGCGGAAAAGATTGTGCATATACCAAAGGCAATTGCCGTAACGTAACTTTTGAAAGTGTAAAGGGCTCCGGAAATAAGCCCTGCAAGACCGAGGGCGCATGAGAGTTTTGCGTCGCCGAGTGAAAACCCGCATAAAAAAGCGCAAACACAACCGTAGAGAGCGCCGTTGGCTTTTGAGAACATAAGGGAAATCACAACTGCAAATATAAGGGCAAGAGAAATGCCAAACGGTTTTAAGGGTGAAATTGATAAAAGCAGGGTAAATATAAGGCAAAGCAGGGAAATTATATAATAATTTGAAGTGATTTTTTGCCTTTTTTCAGAGATAATGCCTGAATAAAGATATGTACATAAAAGCGATATACAAATAAAAGAAAGCTGAGTCAGAACAATGTGTACCGAAAAGCCTTTTGAAAGAGCCGATGCAAAACTTATAAAAGCGCACACCAGAAAATTTTCCAGAAGCCTTGTTTGAATTTTTTCCATAAAGGCAGAAGAGGTAAAGGCTTTTCGCAGAATATAAAGAAGTATAATAGCACAGAATTGTACGGATAAAAGTGATGGGCGCATAATAAAGCTAAGTCCAACACCTAAAAGAGAGAAAATTGCATTTTGACCGGTGCTCGCACAAAAAAGGGCAATGCCAAATGGGAAAGATGTGCCAAAAACGCTTGTGCTTCCAAAGGCAAACCCAAGAATACATATAATGATTTTCTGAAGATTTTCTTTTGATTTGATTTTTTCAAAGCAAAAGTTTGATAAAATGTATTTTTTTAAAGGGATAAATGCGGCGGTGAAATTTTGGGAAATAAAATTTGCAATGCGTGTAGCATTGGGATTAAATGGTGAATTTTTGCTTTTTCGAGATTTTTTCATTAAAGAGATTTGAGAGTTTAAGTTTTTTTGCATTTTTTCTTCCTTCTTTTCTGCCAAAGATTGTAAAATAATAATAGCATAGGCAATGTAAAATATTTGTCGAAAGCAAGATGTATGCAAAATATACATTGTTATTAACAAAATGTTTTCAATTTCACAAAAATAGGTGTTGCATTTTAAAAAATTGTGTGATATAATAATCAATGCTTGATTAATGAAAACTGATAAGGAGTGAAAAGAAAATGAAGCAGGGAATCCATCCTGAATACGTAGAAGCAACAGTTAAGTGTGCATGCGGAGAAGTTTTCACAACCCGTTCTACAAAATCAGAACTTCGTGTTGATATATGTTCAAAGTGTCATCCGTTCTTCACAGGTAAGCAGAAGTTTGTTGATGCTGGCGGACGTGTTGATAAGTTCAAGAAGAAGTTCAACCTTGACTGACCCATAAAAAAAGCAGAAATCAAAGACGGCAAAGCCGTCTTTTTTGCTTTATATGGGAGAAAAATTGACAAAAAATGTTGTCTATGGTATGATTTTCTTGTGGCAGAAAAGAAACAAAAATATGATTTTTACCGTCAAATAAATCAAAGATAAAGAAAGAGGATAATATGAAGATATTACATTGTGCTGACATACATCTTGACTCACCTTTTACAATATCCGACTCTCTTGAAGCCGAAAAGAGAAGACTTTCGCTCAGGAGCACATTTTCGTCAATAGTTTTGTATGCAAAGTGCGAAAAATGTGATATAGTTTTAATTTCGGGCGATTTGTTTGACGATGAATGTATAACAAAGGATACATCTGCAATGCTGTCGTCGCTTATGGGAAATGCGCCGCAATGTAAATTTGTAATAGCACCCGGAAACCACGACCCTTATACGCAGTTTTCACCGTATACGCTTGTAAAGTGGCCGGAGAATGTTTATATATTTAAGGATGAAAAAATAAGTTGTTTTGATTTTCCCGAGTATAATTTGAGAGTTTACGGATATGCGTTTACAAGCGACACATTGAGAAAATCACCTCTTGAGAATTTTTTCCTTCCCGATATGACAAAAATAAATATACTTTGCGCTCACGGAGATGTGGGGGTTGACAATTCAAATTATGCCCCCATAAATACAAATGACCTTGAGAGAATCGGTTTTGATTATGCAGCACTCGGGCATATTCACAAAGGCAGTGATATTTTGTATGCAGGAAAATGCGCCTACGCTTACAGCGGTTGTCCCGAGGGCAGAAACTTTAATGAAACTGGATATAAAGGCGCAATTGTGGGCGATGTTGACAAGGAAAAAGTAAATCTTAAAAAGGTAAGATTTTGCCAGAAACGATATGAAAAAGAAGAAATCGATGTAACCGGAAAGAGTAGCATTTTTGACTGTGAAAACGAAATCAAAAATATATGCTCAAAGTTCAGTGATGATACATATCTCAAAATTATTCTTAAAGGCGTTACATCAGGCACTTTTTATTGTGATGAGGAATATGTAAAGAGCCTTGTAACAAATGTTGCGTATGTACAGGTGGTGGATGATACACTTGCACTTTTTGATAAAGAAAAACTAAAGCAAGATAAAACTTTGGTGGGAGAATTTTACAGATGTCTTGAAAAAGATCTTGAAAGTGAAGATGAGGACACACGAAAGTGTGCTTATCAGGCATTAAAGTACGGACTTCGCGCCATAAACGGAATGGAGATTAAACTGTAAAATAGATTTACGGAGGGGTAGAATGAAAAGGAAAATAATATTGGCTTTTGCCATCACACTGCTTTTGTCGGTGTGTGCATTTGCAAAAGTGTCAAATGATGATATATATTCAGGCGAGCCAAAGAGTATAACTCTTGCCAAAAAAGACGGAATAAAATATACATTTTTTGCAGACGAGGACGGTTTTGCATCCTTTAAAATACCTGCCCCCAAATTTTCGGATGAGAGCATAACAAGAAATGCAAAGGCAAAGGTTTCGGTTTTAAAGGGCGGAAAAGTTCTTTTGGAATTTGACTGCGAAAAGAAAAATGCCGACTTTGAATATGCTTTTACACTTGGACTTTCCGAGGGAGAGTATACACTTTCGATTGAGAATCTTGAAGAATTTGAGAGCATAAATGTGTCCGTAGATTTTGAGTTTACAAATCACGATTATGTTGAAAACCTTGAAAATTCATCTTTTGACAAAGCACAGAATTTGTCATTCAATAATAAATTCTTTGGTGGCACTTTCAGTAAAGACGATGAAGATTTTTATAAATTTGAGGTAAAAGAGGACGGATATATAAACGCATATCTTGGAATAAATACCCCGAAAGTGTTTGAATTTTATGACGAAAACTTCAAACTTTTCGCAAGTGTCGAGGTTGACCTTGAGGACACAAGATACGCACTTGAGAGAAGAATAGGACTTAAAAAAGGGATATATTACATTAAGGTAAAGAATATAGACCATCTCTCAGATTCATTTTATATGATAAAACTTACTCAGACTGCGGGAAAGAACTTTGAGAGTGAATATAATAACGATTTTGAAAATGCAGATAAAACAAATCTTTCAACCGAGTATAAGGGAAATCTCACGACTTTTGACGATGTCGACTTTTTCACTTTTGTTCTTGAAAATAAGAGTGATATTGAAATGCATTTTGTTGACAGCGTGGCGTCAAATACAAAGCATTTTAAATGCACGCTTTTTGATGACAGTAAAAATGAAATAACAGATTTTACGGGACTTGAAAAGGGAACATACTATTATAAAGTTGAATGTCCCAACCAGAAATCTTTCGGGCCTCAAAGTTATAGGTTTGAAGTAAAAGTAAAAAAGACATATGAGGGAGTGCTCGGCGGAGATGATGACGAAACTGCAGACTTTCCCGCAGAGGAAATAACGCCGTATTTTGCGGATGTAACTATAAGCGACTGGTTTTACCCGTATGTCACAAAAGCGGCCAAAATCGGCATTTTAAAGGGCACAGGCAATAATATGTTTTCTCCGCGCGGAAATGTAAAATTTTCCGAGGTTATAACAATTGCTGTAAGACTTTATGATGAGGCAAATAATACCTCAATGCCTGAAAGTTCGGATAAGGAAAACAAGTGGTATGAGCCTTATGTCCAATATGCCGAGAATGTTGGCATAATTCAAAAAGGCGAATTTTCGGATTTTGAGAGAGATGCGAAAAGGTGCGAGGTTGCATATATCCTTGCAAATGCGCTGGGACAGACCGAAGCTGATATTGACAACATTGAAATTCCCGATGTTGCGTTAAATGATAAGTATGCACAGAGCATATATAAACTCTATGCCCTTAAAGTTTTAAGCGGAAATGATGCTTTAGGAACATTTTATCCAGAAAGAAGTATCACAAGAGCTGAAATTTCAAAAATTGCGGTACTTATAAGTGAATTGTAAACGACATAAAAGAGAAGTCCACCCGAATGGGTGGACTTCTTAACTGTGGCAATATAAAAGAGAACCCCCGGCGAGGGTTCTCTCTCTTTTAAAGCCTCAGGCTTTAAAATTCACTCTTTCCTGCGCTTTTTTGACGCAAGGGTATTTCGACATCTGCGGATGTCGACAAGGGCTTCTCGCCCTTGACCTCGGTCGCTTTTAAAAAGCGACGGAAATTAATTTTTTAGAAAAGTGACATCTGGCTATCATCGTCATCGGTTTTTTCAGCCTTTGGCTTTTCGGCTTTCTTTTGCGTTTTAGGTGTTTCAGCACTTTGCGTGTCGCCTGCCATCGAGCCGAACAAATCAAGCTGATTTGTTTCAGAAACATCGTCAAGTACACCATTTTTACGCATTGTTTCAACAACGCTTTTGCCGATACCTGCTCTCAGGCACAAATCTTCAACCGACAAAATTTCACCACTGCTGCAAGCCTCATATATTGCCTTTGATGCGTTTTCGCCAAGACCTGCCATTGAACTGAAAGGACATCTAATAGCGTCGCCCTCAGGCAAGAACCAGTGTGAATGTGATTTTGTAAGAGAGGGCTTCAAGAATTTGATTCCTCTTGCATATGCTTCATTTACCATCTGCAAAATAGGTATCATATCAGCATCTTTCGGGGAAGCGGTTTTTTCCTTTATTTTTCTTTCTGTTTCGGCAATGGTATTCTGAACAACACTCTTTCCTGCACAGCATATTTCCGCTTCAAAGCCACCAGGGGCAACTGAAAGGAACGCTGCATAAAATTCGAGTGGTCTGTGTACCTTGAACCATCCAAGACGAAGTGCTGACATAACATATGCCGCAGCATGAGCCTTGGGGAACATATACTTAATTTTCTGACACGAATCAATGTACCAGTCGGGAACATTTTTTTCTTTCATTGCCTCTATGTATTCAGGCTTTAGACCTTTGCCTTTTCGAACATCTTCCATTATCTTAAATGAAGTGCTGTTGTCAAGACCGTACTGAATGAGAGCTACCATGATATTGTCTCGTGTTGCGATAACGTTTGAAATAGTACAGGTTCCGTTTGCAATAAGGTCCTGTGCATTTCCGAGCCAAACGTCAGTTCCGTGTGAAAGACCTGAAATCTGAAGAAGGTCAGAGAAGTTCTGTGGCTTTGATTCTTCAATCATCTGGCGAACAAACTTTGTGCCAAATTCAGGAAGTCCGAAAGTGCCGACATTACTTCCAATGTCCTCAGGAGTAACGCCGAGCGATTTTGTTGAAATGAAAAGTTCCATAACATCAGGGTCGTACATTGGTAAATCAAGTACGGAAAGTCCCGTGTATCTTTCCATCATCTTGTATTTTGTGGGCACATCATGGCCGAGTTCGTCAAGTTTGAGAATAGTGTCGTGAAGGAACTTGAACGCAAAGTGAGTTGTTATAATGTCGCTGTTGGGATCGTCTGCAGGGTGCTGAATGGGAGTAAAGTCATAAACCTCGTATTCCTTTGGCACAACGATAATACCGCCAGGATGCTGTCCCGTTGTCTTTTTAACACCGACGCATCCGTTTGTAAGGCGTTGTTCCTCTGCCTTGTTTACAGTTATTCCTCTTTCTTCAAGATACTTTTTAACATAGCCAAAAGCATTCTTTTCGGCAATTGTGCCGAGAGTTCCGGCACGAAGCACGTTCTTTTCGCCGAAAAGCTGTTCTGTGTATTTGTGTACCTTACCCTGAACATCACCTGAGAAGTTAAGGTCAATATCGGGTGACTTGTCGCCGTGGAAACCAAGGAATGTTTCAAAGGGAATTTCGTGGCCGTCGCCAAGCATCTCGGTTCCGCAATTCGGACAGGGCTTTGGCGGAAGGTCAAAGCCCGAACCAACAGAGCCGTCTGTGAAAAATTCCGAGTGTTTGCACTTTGGACATCTGTAGTGGGGCGAGAGGGGATTAACTTCGGAAATACCGCCCATTGTGGCAACAAACGACGAGCCAACAGAGCCTCTCGAGCCGACAAGATATCCGTTTTCCTCACTGTATTTTACAAGTCGTCTTGCAATAACATAAAGAACCGCAAAACCGTTTGAAATAATTGAGTCAAGCTCGCGCTTTAGTCTGCTTTCAACGATTTCGGGCAGAGGGTCGCCGTAAAGCTCTTTTGCATAAGAGTAACAGTTGTTTGTAAGCTCCTCCTCCGCACCCTCAAGATTCGGCGTGTAAGAACCTTCGGGAACGGGCAGGATTTCCTCAATCATATCTGCAATTTTGTTTGTGTTTGTAACAACAATCTCATATGCCTTTTCAGGCTCTAAATAATAGAATTCGTCAAGCATTTCTTTTGTTGTACGATAGTACAGAGGAATGTGCTTGTCCGCGTCCGAAAACTTTTGTCCGGCAAGGAGAATTTGTCTGTATATTTCGTCGCCCGGCTCGTTGAAATGAACATCACCTGTTGCAACAACAGGGATGCCGTTTTCGTCTCCGAGTTTTATAATTGTTTTGTTAAGTTCAATAAGAGCATCTTTGTCGGGAACTATATTTTTATCAATCATAAACTGATTGTTGCCAAGAGGCTGAATTTCAAGGTAGTCGTAAAACTTTGCAATATCGCAAAGCTCAGCCCAGGGTTTTCCTGAAAGCACTGCCTGATAAAGTTCTCCCGCCTCACACGCAGAGCCGATAATAAGTCCCTCTCTGTGCGCTTCAAGAACTGTCTTTGGAATTCTCGGATGTCTGTGGAAATAGTCAATATATGAGTAAGATACAAGTTTGTAAAGATTTTTAAGGCCTACAAGGTTTTTGACTAAGATTATCTGGTGATAACTTTTTAATTTCTTGGGGTCGCAGCTTGCACTCATAGCCTCAGATGCCGCATTTAAAGTTTTTATGCCTTCGCCCTCAAGTTTGTCACATAACTTCTCAAAGATTTTTGCCAGCATAAAAGCATCGTCATATGCTCTGTGGTGGTTGAAATCGCCAAGGTCAAAGTATTTGCCCACAGAATCAAGGGTGTGCTTTTTAAGGTCGGGGTTTACATATCTTGAAACACCGACAGTATCTACATATGAGGGGTTAAACTGAATGCCGAGCCTTTCGGCTTTATTTGCAATAAAACCTATATCAAAGGTTGCGTTGTGTGCAACATAAATGCAGTCTTTTGAAAACTCTAAAAATTCAGGCAGAATTTTGTCTATAGTGGGGGCATCCTTTACCATATCGTCGGTAATGCCCGTAAGATTTGAAATAGTTTCACTGATAGGTACAAGGGGATTTACAAAGGTCTGGAATTTGTCGAGAATTTCGCCGTTTTGGTAAATCACCGCACCGATTTCGGTAATTTCGCAGTCTTTTGCCGAAAGACCTGTTGTTTCAATATCAAAAACACAGAACTTGTCCTCTTTGAAGGAGGCATCCTTGTCACCGAAAATTGCCTTTGCGGTATCGTCAACAAAATAAGCCTCAATTCCGTAAAGAATTTTAAGACCCGGGTCTGTCTTTGCCTTGCCCTTGAATTTGTTGTAAGCGGCTAAAATTTCAGGGAACGCCTGAACATTTCCGTGGTCGGTAACAGCTATTGCCTTGTGCCCGAAACGCACAGCGGTTTTTATGACATCACTTACCGAGAAAACAGAGTCCATTGTCGAGAGCATTGTGTGAAGGTGAAGTTCAACTCTCTTTTCTTCGGCATCGTCTTTTCTCAAAACGCGTTTTATAAGACCTATTGCCGTCGGGTGCATACAGACAGTTCCGTCAAATTTGTCGATCTGCGCCGTCGCTTTCATTATAATGTGAGCGCCGTCTTTTATTTTTGAGTATTCCTCATCTTTGTCAAGCGAATAAAACATCTTGACAACGCATGAGGAATCGTTGTCTGTAACATAAAATGATACAATACATTTGTCGCCTTTTTTTGTAAGTTTTTTCTGATATGAGAAAACTTCACCACAAATTGTAAATGCGCCTGAATCAAGGTCGGCATTTCTTATGGGAATTACATTTATATCTTTTATTTTGCCAAGTACATTTTCAATTTCCGATATGTCAAAAGTCATATTTCCGCTTGTGACAATTGCGTTTTCCTCGTCAAAAACAACAGATGCCTCGTTGTTTGAAATTGAGTTTTTTACACCTTGTGCATTTTGTTTTGCCGCGTCGTCTTTTTCTTTTACCGATAAAGGAATATGTATTTCGGGGATAGGAGCCATTGCCTCAAGTTCGTCATATGTAATTTCACATTTTCCCGAAAACTCAATTGTTTTTCTTTCGCCAAACATATCAAAAATTATTGTCTCTAAAAGCTTGTCGCATCCGTTTTCGAGAAGGAGTGACTTTCCGCCGTTTTTGAGTGAAATGCAAAGAGTGTCATTGTTTTCCGAAACATCCGAGCCGTCAAGCTTTTTTAAAACAGCGCCTGACAGAAAACCATTGCCCATAACATTTCTTCTTGTCATTTCGATAAAAATATGCTCGGTGTATGAAAGATTAAAGGGTGTATTTAAAAATGTCGGATGAAGATACATTTTTGAAAGCTCATATGCTTTTTCAATACTTTTTTCAATGGAAAAGAGCATAGAAAAGGGGACATAACAGGGAAGTGTTACATCACAGCTTATTATTCTTTGTTCCTTGTCAACTTTAACGGAAAAGTCCTGAATTTTAGATATAATTTCAGCTTCCGAATCGGAAGGAGAATATTTAGAAAACTTTTCGAGAAATGTTTTGGACATTTATTTTTACATCCTTTATGTAATTTATTTGTTCTTGCTGTTTACAATATTTTCAGCCTCTTTTATAAGCGTTTCAACAACATTTTCAAAGGGAATTTTGCCGCAAGGTACACCTTTTCTGAAAAGAAGAGCACCGTCTTTTGCACCGCCTGCAACTCCAATGTCAGCCTCTTTTGCCTCACCTGGACCATTGACACCACAGCCCATAACCGCAATTTTTATATCCCAGTCCTTGTCGGAAAGCATCTCTTCAACTTTTTTTGCCGCATCAAATACATTCAAAGTTGCTCTTGAACAGGTAGGGCAGGAAATAACCTTAACGCCCGATCTTATCCCAAGGCATTTTAATATGTCCTTTGCCGCCTGAACTTCTTTTATAACATCGTCAGAAAGCGAAACTCTAAGCGTGTCGCCGATTCCGTCGCATAAAAGAGAGCCAATGCCGATACTTGATTTTATAAGTCCCGTTCTTTCTGTTCCCGCTTCTGTAACACCAAGATGCATCGGGTAGTCGGACATTTTTGCAAACATTCTGTTTGCCTTTATTGTGTCCTC
>JAZSLO010000146.1:0-4004 GCA_045535415.1 Eubacteriales bacterium | reverse complement strand
AAAGAAAGCTTGGCAAAGAATCATACCCTCACACAGCTAAGCTGACATCTCCCTTTTCTAAGGGAGAAAAACACCTCGAAGAATTATTTGTTTTAAGAATATAATATATACATTCCGTACTGCAAATCTTCTGCTTTCAAGAAAATTGTAGTTTTCTTTTGAGAAAAAAGCGAGGCGCCTTGAATTTTTTATCACAAGCACACAGATAGTAACAAAATATTACATTATTAAGGTGCTTGCTGTAAAAAATTCACCAGCGACGAAGCTCTCGGGGTGTGACGGCGAGGGGTGTCCCCTCGCGGCGCGTTTTTGGAACTTTTGGGGCGAGCCAAAAGTTCGAGTACGGTGTCGAGCAAAAGCCGACACCGCAGAAGGATTAAAAACATTCACAAGGAAAAACCCCCGGCGAGGGTTTTCCCTATTTTTTGCCAGAAGGCAAAAAATTCACCCTTTCCTGCGCTTTGAAAGGGCATGAGGGTTTCGCAGTCTGCGGACTGCGACCAAGGCTCTGCCTTTGGAATCCGCAAACTTTTGTAAAAGTTTGGGAAAACTAAAAGTGCCGACGGCAAAAAACCGTCGGCGCATTTTTATTATTGCGAAAAATCTCTGTCAAGATGTATCTCTTTGAAAGTGCCGTCAGGCTGTCTTTTGAGAATCCTCTGATTTGACGAACCTCGGAAAGCAAGACCTATATCATAAAGTTCCTCGACAAATTCACCGTCAACAAGAATGTCAATGTATGAGAGCATCTCGTCTGTCACTTCGCATCTGGCTCTGCTCTCGGTGAGTAAATCCTTTTCGAGTGTATACCCCGTATAACACCATATATCTTTATTCGGGAGTTGTTTTTTTACTTTTCGCAGAAAACCTATAAGCCCTCTCTGGTTCTGAACTTCAAAAGGCTCGCCGCCAAGAAGTGATAAGCCTTTAATATATGACGGCTGGAGTGCTTTCAAAAGTTCTTCTTCTACTTTTTCGTCAAATACATTTCCCGAATTAAAGTCCCACGCTTCGCTGTTGAAACAGCCTTTACAAAAGTGGGTGCATCCTGAAACAAAGAGGGAGACTCTGACTCCCTCTCCGTTTGCAATATCTCTTGTTTTTATTGCTGAATAATTCATATTAAAGGTGAAGTACCCTTTCCTTTATTTCCTGTGTTCTGCCCTGATTCCAGAACTGTGTTCCAATATAACCGCAAGTTCTTCTTGCAACATTGAGTTTGTTCTGGTCGCGGTTTTTACATCTTGGGCATTCCCAAACGAGCTTTCCGTCGCCGTCTTTAACAATTGCAATTTCTCCGTCGTATCCGCATTCCTGACAGTAGTCGCTCTTTGTATTGAGTTCCGCATACATTATGTGGTCATAGATGTATCTCATAACCGAAATTACAGCGTCAAGGTTGTCCTGCATATTGGGAACTTCAACATAGCTTATAGCGCCGCCGGGGGAGAGCTTCTGGAACTTTGCTTCAAGTGAAAGCTTGTCAAATGCATCAATGTTTTCGGTAACATGAACGTGATAGCTGTTTGAAATATAGTTTTTGTCAGTTACACCCTTTATAACACCGAATCTGTGCTGAAGCGCCTTTGCGAACTTGTATGTTGTGCTTTCAAGAGGAGTTCCGTAAAGCGAGTAGTCGATATTTTCTTCAGCTTTCCACTTTGCAGTATACTCGTTGAGCTTCTGCATAATCTTAAGACCAAGCGCTTCGCCTTCGGGCTCTGTAAGTTTTCTTTCAATAAGGCTGTATACACATTCCCAAAGACCTGCATATCCAAGCGAAAGTGTTGAATATCCGCCGTGCAGATACTTGTCAATTGTTTCACCCTTCTTAAGTCTTAAAAGTGCGCCGTGCTGCCAGAGAATAGGAGCAGCATCGGAAAGAGTTCCCGTAAGACGCTCGTGTCTGCACTGAAGTGCTCTGTGGCATATTTCCATTCTTTCATCGAATATCTGCCAGAATTTTTCCATATCCTTTTCGGCAGAAAGACCTATATCAACAAGGTTAACTGTTACAACACCCTGATTGAATCTTCCGTAATATTTCGGTTTTCCTTTTTCGTCAACGAAAGGTGTAAGGAAACTGCGGCAACCCATACAGGTGTAGCAATGTCCGTCGCCGTTTTTGTCAATCTTGCTTTCAAGCATAATCTTTTCGGAGATATAGTCGGGAACCATTCTCTTTGCAGTACACTTTGCCGCAAGCTGTGTGAGATAGAAGTAGGGACTGTCATCGTGAACATTGCTTTCTTCAAGAACATATATAAGTTTCGGGAAAGCAGGTGTAATCCATACACCCTGTTCATTTTTAACACCCTTATATCTCTGCTTTAATGTTTCTTCTATTATAAGAGCAAGGTCGTGTCTTTCCTGCTCATTCTTTGCTTCTCCGAGATACATAAATACAGTAACAAAAGGAGCTTGTCCATTTGTTGTCATCAAAGTTACTACCTGATACTGTATTGTCTGAACACCGCTTCTTATTTCGTTGCGAAGTCTCTTTTCTGTAATTTCGGTGATTTTCTGCTCGGAAACATCAACACCGAGTTCTTTTAATTCTTCTTCAACCTGCTGTCTTATCTTCTTTCTGCTTATGTCAACAAAGGGGGCAAGATGTGTAAGACTTATTGACTGACCGCCGTACTGGCAAGATGCTACCTGTGCTATAATCTGTGTTGCAATGTTGCAGGCGGTAAGGAAAGAATGGGGCTTTTCGATAGCAGTTCCGCTTATAACTGTACCATTCTGAAGCATATCTTCAAGGTTTACAAGGTCGCAGTTGTGCATATGCTGAGCAAAATAGTCTGCATCGTGGAAGTGGATAATTCCTTCCTCGTGAGCGCGCACAATGTCAGCAGGCAAAAGAATTCTCTTTGTGATATCCTTTGAAACTTCGCCCGCCATATAGTCTCTCTGAACAGAGTTTACCTGAGGATTTTTGTTGGAGTTTTCCTGCTTTACTTCCTCGTTGTTACACTCAATAAGACTTAAAATCTGATTGTCTGTTGTATTCGCCGTTCTTACAAGGCTTCTTGTATAACGGTATCTGATATATCTTTTGGCAGTTTCGTATGCGCCCTGCATCATTATCTGTGTTTCAACAAGTTCCTGAATTTCTTCGACAGAAAGTGCTCTGTCAAGACACGCACCTGTATCCTCAACTGCCTTTGCAATTTCAAGTATTTGCTCTTTTGTAAGTTCTTTTACTGTTCCGGCATTATTTGCCTTTTCAACAGCCTTTTCAATTTTCGTGCGGTCAAAAACAACCTCCGCACCACTTCTCTTAATTATCTTCATTTTAGCACTTATCCCCTTTTAATATTGGTAGCTTATGTATTGTAACACAAGGGCACATTTAAGTATGTGGCATTTGACACATTTTTGCAAAAAACACAATATTTTGTGGTTAGTTACAAAAATCTTGCGTATATCTTGTATGTTTTTACAATACATACAACATAAGGAAAAGTCGTGTAAATGGATGTATTATGTGAATAAAAGGCATATTTTGTGGGAAATATAACGGTAGTAAATGCGAAAAAGAGGGAAAGGAATGATTATAAAAAATGAAGAATAATAAAAAGACAAGATTAAAAAAGCAACTCATAAGCGGCGGTGTGTATATTGCGCTTGCGGCGGCAATCGTTTCTGTCACAACAGGGACAGTGTCGAAAATGTTTTCGGATACAGCAGATGATTTACCAAAAGTGCCCGATATGTCGGATTCAAAGTTCAATTTGCAGTATGATATAAAGCTTCCCGAAATTCCGGAAATTAATTCACAAAAGCAAGATACAGCTGTATCTGGAGAGGGTAAGGGTGTTGACGCACAGATTGTTCCGGGCGACGAGATGTTCGAGCCTGCAAACAATGACGAAAAAGTGGAGGAAACTGTAAAGGAAGAAATTGTAAAAGAAGATTTCGGGTATCCCGGCTTTGTTCTTCCGTGTGACGGATTTGTTATGAAGGAATTTTCAGAGGATGTTCTTGTGTATTCACCTACA